>NZ_JAKGBF010000007.1:0-287717 GCF_021530695.1 Pseudoalteromonas sp. OF5H-5 | reverse complement strand
TTTGAGCGCCGCTGATTTTCACAATATCAAACTCATTTTAAAATAGGCTCTCACTCAATCCCGAACTCTCCCACATATTCCCGTAGTTTTCGCACAATTAGCTATAGAGTTTTTGTACATTGGATCAAGTTTCGGCTCAAAGATAATGTGGAACACCCATGTACATCAAAACCCGTTTCAACAATACGACGGTTTTTTCTGTTTGGGTATAGCTTTGGGGCATAGAAAGGCTCGCGAGGTGCACTCACTCCCACCATAAACACAGTATTGTGGGAGGTTTGAGAGGGTTAGGTGGTTAAATAACGCGAGAGAAGCGGGTGTTTTTGACTTGGTTTTGTAAGTAAGCATCAAAGCACATGCAGATGATGCGAATAAACAAATTGCCGTTACTTGTGACTTTTATGGTGTGTTCATTCAGCTCTACCAGTCCATCTGCTGCTAGCGGCTCTAGAGCGTTAAGTGCTTGATCGAAATATTCGTCAAAATTTATATCATAACGTTGCTCGAACACCTTTTTATCTAACTCAAAATGACAAATAAGCTGTTTGATCACAGCCGCGCGTATTTCATCATCACCACTTAAGGTTATCCCTTTAGTGATCGCACATCTTTTATCACTTAAAGCATGATAATAAGGTTTTAACTCTTTCTCATTTTGCAAGATCATATGACCAATTTGAGAAATGGATGACACACCAAGACCTAACAGGTCGCACTCGCCATGAGTGGTATAGCCTTGAAAATTACGGTGTAGATGCCCTTCATTTTGCGCCACAGCTAGCTCATCGTCTTTTTTGGCGAAGTGATCCATACCGATGAATTGATATCCAGCAGTGGTCATCTGTTCCAGTGTTTGCTTAAAGATCTCAAGTTTTTCTCCCGCACTTGGCATGTCGGCCTCTTTTAGCTTTCGCTGTGCTGCAAATCTATCCGGAAGATGGGCATAGTTAAATACAGAGACTCTATCGGGAGAAAGCGCAATAAGTTGCTCAATCGTTTGCTTGTAGCTCTCTACTGTTTGAAATGGTAACCCATAGATCATATCCATATTAATAGATTTAAAACCGAGCGTTCTCGCTTCAGTTAAGATAGCCAGCACTTCATCTAGATGCTGTGGGCGGTTTACCGCAGCTTGTACTTCATCATTAAAATCTTGTACGCCAAAAGACACACGATTAAATCCGAGCTCGTGTAGGTGACGCATCATATTTGGTGCAAGTGATCTTGGGTCTATTTCAATACCACGCTGTGCACTTTGAGAGAAGTTAAATGCACTATTGAGCATTTCGATTAGACGTGTCATTTGCTCTGTAGTTAAGAAAGTTGGTGTACCACCGCCTAAATGAAGTTGTTCTACACGATACTCAGAAAATAGCAGCGCTTTTGCTGCGATTTCTTGTGCTAAGTAATCTAGGTAAACGTCAGCTTTGGATTGATGACGAGTAATGATTTTATTACAGCCACAGTAGTAACATAGTTGATGACAAAAAGGGATATGAATATACAGCGAGAGTGAACGAGATTTAGAGCCCGTAATAGCCGCTTGTAACTCTTTTTGGCTATAACCAGACTCAAGCGATAAGGCCGTTGGATATGAGGTATATCTAGGACCAGATATATTGTACTTGTTGATAAGGGAATCATTCCAAATAGGTAAATTAATCACGATACGCACTCTCGAGTTTTATTAAGAGTGTCAGTGTACTTTTTACCGTCTAGGTTAGATTTGCCTCAGATCAAAACACGCCGCGATTGCGACGTGTTTTGGTGTTTGATTAAAGCTTAAATTGGTTGACTGTTGAGTTCAGCGCCTTGGCTAAGTCGTTCAAGTCACGGGCTTCATCTGCCAGTACATTGGCGTGGTTGGCCGTGCTATTAACGAGCTCATTAATTTGGTTAAGACTATTGTTAATATCTTCTGCAACAACGGTTTGCTGCTCTGTTGATGTCGCAATTTGATGGCTCTGGTCTTGTACTGTCGTGACCGACTCTGTGATTTCTTTTAAGGCATCAAGCACGGCTTGCGTTTCCTCTACGGTCCCCTCTGCGCGGTCTTGACCTTGCTGCATCATCACTGAAGCTTGTTGTGCAATTTGCTGTAAACGAGAGATCATATTACGAATGTCATCGGTAGACTCTTGCGTGCGGCTTGCAAGCGATCTGACTTCATCAGCAACCACCGCAAAGCCTCGACCTTGCTCGCCCGCTCTGGCGGCTTCTATGGCGGCATTGAGTGCCAGTAAGTTCGTTTGTTCAGCAATACCGTTAATCACATCGATAACAGCACCTATGTTACTGGTTTCTTGTTCAAGTCCGGCAACCACTTTTGCGGCCTCACCAATATGGAGTGCTAGTTCAGTCATGACTTCTTGGGCTTGTGATGAACGTCCTGCACCTTCATTGGTAATACGTTGTACGACATCAGCGGCTTGGTTGGTCTCTTGTGCATTACGTGAGATTTCAGTCACCGTAGCTGCCATCTCGGTCACTGCCGCGCTTACGCTATCGACCTGTTCTTTTTCGCGCTGAATTTCGCTGTTAGTATTGTTTGATACTTCACGCAATTGGGCGGAAGCATTACTTAATTGTTCAGCTTGTGCTGCGGTATCGAGCATCATTGCTCTAAGTTTATCGATGAAGGTATTCATATGCAGCGCGAGTTGACCAACTTCATCTTTACTGGTGATATCGATACGTCTAGTTAGGTCGCCTTCACCTGATGCGATGTCTCGCATGGTTTCGGTAAGCGCTACAATCGGTTTGGTGATCATTTGCGTGGCGAGCAAGATCATTGCCACGATAATGGCTAAGATAATAATCAAGGCTGTGATTGTGCTCATTACGGCGTCATTTACAGGCGCTTCGATCAGCGACACCGGAATAAGTAGGCCAACGTGCCAATCCAATAGGGGGTTGTCTAATTTCACATTGTCATAAACAACATAATACGCTTCCCCTTTGAACGTGACTGTACTATTGCCAACGGGGTTACGCTTGATAGCGGCATTTAGAGCGTCAAAGCCTGATGTATTGGCAAACTGGGATTCAAGGCCATCTAAACCTTCTTTGCCTTTCTCGCCTTCATCTGTGGTAGAGAGTGAATGACCAGTACGCTTGGATAAATGCACAACATTTAAATCACCATCGAGCAAAAAGCCAAAACCTTTATCTTGAAACTTGATACGTTCAACCATATCGTTCAATTTATTGATCTGTAAGTCGACGCCACCCATGGCGACGAGTTTGCCGCCGTTATTGTAGATAGGTTGACGGATCACAGCAGACACTGCACCGGTATTGATATCGGTGGCAATTGGACCAACATACAATTTACCTACATCAAGCGTATCCTGCCACCATGGGCGCTGATAGGCGTAGTAAGGTCGACCATCTGAATATGCTGATGTACGATCATTTTCTTTAAAATATTCACCGGTGTTTGCTGAGGCAATAAATGCTGAGAGAATATTTTCATCACCTTTGGCGATTCTAACCAAGTCTTCATTGACCTCTTGATAGTCTTTATCTTTAGTCAGATCGGCGCCACGGGTATTATAATTTTCAAACCAATGAATGTTGTGAGGCGTAGAAACAAAGGTTTCAACTACTTTGCCGTATTGGCCAAAGAATGCTTCCATCGCCAATTTTTCAGCTTGAATATAGCTTTGCGTTTCTCGTTCAATTCCATCTCGAGAGAGCGTTGCAATATGGCTGACGAAAAAGCTTGATGCAATAATTAATAATACGGAAATGGTGCCGCCAATTAGCAGCAATATTTTCTTTCTAAGGGATAAATTCTCAAGCATGACACTTCTTATTTTTAGCTTATGCAAACGGTAATCAAACCATAGATAACAGGAGAACGCCACCGTTTGCGTTAACTTCTTTTACATAGATAATACAAGGTAACTTCTTGGTTAAGGTAATATTCATATGAAAGTATTAAATCGCAGTCTGGTGGTACTGGGCGCGGGTTGGCTCGGTGAAGCGTTGTGTCGCGAAGCTGAGTTGCAAGGGTGGCAAATAGAAGGCACCAGAACCCAAGCTAGCGAGATGCATAGCTGGTCAAGGCAGCTGGTCTTGACTGAAAATGGCACCTTAGCGCACTCAATTTCTTTACACAGCGCGTATTGGGTGTGTGCGATCCCACCAAGAGCTAGGTATGTCGATAGTAACTATTTAGAAACGCTAGAACAGGCATTGTTACTTGCAAAGAAGATGTCAGCAGCAGGTTTCTTATTGTGTTCGACCACTGGCGTTTATAGCACCGAAAATGGTGAATATGATGAACAAGGTAAGTTAGCAGATAAAGCCAACCGGCGTGTTGATATACTAAGAACTGCTGAAGAGATGGTGCTTAACACAGGCGGCAAGGTTGTACGCTTAGCAGGTCTTCAAGGTCCCGGTAGGGAGCCTGGGCGATTTGTAGCAGGAAAAGCTTTATCTAGCTCAGCGAATGGTAGAGTGAATATGGTTCATCGCGGTGATGTTGTTACCGCAATCAATACCGTGATCGCGCAATGGCAGGATGCTGCAGACATTTATAATGTTTGCTATCCAGCGCACCCCACGAGACAGGCGTTTTATCAATATCACTGTGAAAAGTTAGGGACTGAGATGCCAAGTTTCGCTTCGTCAAAAGAAGAAGCGCGCATTATCAAAGCCGAGCGTATTACCAAACTCGGCTTTGCCTACCATCATCCGATTGTTAATGAATCTAAGTTAGGCTGAAGGTAAGAGTTGTGCTGGTAGCAAGTGCGCCAGTGCAGCTTGACCCAATAACGCATTAGCACTTTCAATATCAGGTGCAAAATACCTATCTTTGTCATAAAAGCTCACGACTGCTCGTAATATTTGCTGAGCTGTAGCCACTTTGTCAGATGGCTTAAGTGGCGCTCTAAAATCTAACCCCTGCGCTGCAGCAAGATATTCAACTGCGAGTACACCTTGGGTGTTGTCAGCCATTTCCTGTAAGCGTCTTGCCGCAAAGGTTGCCATGGAAACATGGTCTTCTTGGTTTGCCGAGGTTGGGAGGCTGTCAACACTGCCAGGATGTGCGAGTGTTTTGTTTTCAGAGGCCAGTGCTGCAGCGGTGACTTGCGCAATCATAAAGCCCGAGTTTACACCGCCATTGTTAACTAAGAAAGGAGGCAGTTTTGATAAGCTCGAATCAATAAGCAGCGCGATACGACGCTCAGCCAATGCACCAATTTCAGCAATGGCTAGCGCTAGGTTATCAGCCGCCATCGCGATAGGCTCAGCATGGAAGTTGCCGCCAGAAATAATATCTCCAGCATCAGCAAATACCAGCGGGTTATCTGTTACCCCATTGGATTCTACAAGGATCACCTCAGCGGCCTGGCGGATCTGAGTTAAACAGGCACCAAGCACCTGTGGTTGACAACGTAAGCAATAAGGATCTTGTACTTTTTCACAATCAACATGAGCATCACTTATTTCTGAGCGAGTTTGTAAGATATCTCTAAACGCCAGTGCGGTGTCGATTTGGCCTTGCTGGCCACGGACTTCGTGAATACGCGCATCAAACGGCGAGCGGCTGCCCATAGCTGCTTCAATGCTCATTGAACCAACGACACAGCTTTGCGCATAAAGATCTTCTGCTCTGAATAGGCCTTGCAGTGCAAAGGCTGTAGATGCTTGTGTTCCGTTAAGTAGTGCGAGACCTTCTTTTGCAGCTAAAGTAAGTGGTTCAAGTCCTGCTATTTTTAACCCATCGAGGGCATCGATAAGCTCACCACGATAGCGGACCTGGCCTTCGCCAAGGATCGGTAAACACATATGCGATAGTGGTGCGAGATCGCCTGATGCCCCGACCGAGCCCTTCTTGGGCACACAAGGATAGACCTCGGCATTAACCAAGGCCGCTAAGAATTCAATTACATCCAAGCGGATCCCAGAGAAACCACGAGAGAGTGAATTGATTTTTAGCACCATCATGAGTCGAACGGTGCTATCGTCCATTAACTCGCCAATACCGGCTGCGTGCGACAGTACAATAGAGCGTTGTAGCAACTCTAATTCGTCTTTTGCAATTTTGGTGTTGGCCAGCAAGCCAAAACCAGTATTAATACCGTAAACGGTGCGCCCTTCTTTGATCACTTGCTGAACTGTATCTGCACTGTTAGCAATAGCGGCTTTCGCTGATTCGTCTAAGCTGAGATGAACAGGCTGTTGATTGATTTGTCGTAACGTGTTTAAAGTCAGTTGGCCTGGGATTAAATTTAGTGAGTACATACTTACTTTCCTTCCAGCATAGGTAAATCTAGTTTTTGTTCTTTTGCACAGTCTTTGGCTATGTCATAGCCGGCATCGGCATGACGCATTACACCGGTACCTGGGTCATTCCATAGTACGCGAGATAAACGGGCGTCTGCTTCGTCTGTGCCATCTGCCACAATAACGACTCCCGAATGTTGACTGAAGCCCATACCAACGCCACCGCCGTGATGCAGTGAGACCCAAGTTGCACCGCCAGCCGTGTTTAACAAGGCATTGAGTAACGGCCAGTCCGATACTGCATCTGAACCATCCATCATCGATTCCGTTTCACGGTTTGGACTGGCTACAGAGCCAGAATCTAAGTGATCACGACCAATCACAATCGGTGCTTTGAGTTCACCATTTTTGACCATTTCGTTGAATGCTCGTGCTAAACGCGCTCTGTCCTTCAGTCCAACCCAGCAAATACGAGCTGGCAGGCCTTGGAATTGAATGCGCTCGCGCGCCATATCTAACCAATTGTGAAGGTGTGGGTCATCTGGGATAAGCTCTTTAACTTTCGCATCTGTTTTATAAATATCTTCAGGATCGCCAGACAGCGCAACCCAACGGAATGGACCTATGCCTTGGCAAAACAGTGGACGAATATAGGCTGGAACAAAGCCCGGGAAATCAAAGGCGTTATCAACCCCTTCTTCTAAGGCCATTTGGCGAATGTTATTCCCGTAGTCAGTTGTTGCGGCTCCGCGCGATTGCAGCGTTAGCATGGCTTGTACTTGCACCGCCATAGATTGTTTTGCGGCTTTTACAACTGCTTTTGGAGCGCTTTCGCGAAGCGCGGCTGCCTGAGCCATAGTCCATGTTTGCGGTAAGTAGCCGTTTAGTGGGTCGTGCGCAGAAGTTTGATCGGTCACTACGTCAGGCGTGATATTGCGCTCAACCAATTCAGCATACACATCCGCTGCATTGCCCAGCAGGCCAACCGATACTGGTTGTCCAGCAGCCTTAGCTTCATCAATAATAGCTAATGCATCATCAAGTGTGGTTGCCTTTCGGTCAACATAACGTGTGTTAAGACGAAAATCGATTCGTGACTCATCACACTCAACAACGAGGGCGCTAAAGCCTGCCATAGTTGCTGCGAGTGGTTGTGCGCCGCCCATCCCGCCAAGGCCACCCGTTAATATCCACTTGCCTTTTGCCTCACCATTAAAGTGTTGCTTTGCCATTGCTACAAAGGTCTCGTATGTGCCTTGTACTATGCCTTGTGAGCCAATATAGATCCAAGAACCAGCGGTCATCTGGCCGTACATCATCAGGCCTTTTTTATCGAGTTCGTTGAAGTGATCCCAGTTAGCCCAATGTGGTACTAAATTTGAGTTAGCAATTAATACGCGAGGAGCGTTGCTATGAGTTTTGAATACGCCAACAGGTTTACCTGATTGCACCAGTAAGGTTTCGTCTTCTTCTAAGCGGTCTAACGTTTCAACGATTTTATCGAAGCATGCCCAGTCGCGAGCGGCGCGGCCAATACCGCCATAAACTACTAGTGCATTTGGGTGCTCCGCAACTTCAGGGTCAAGGTTATTCATCAACATTCGCTTTGCGGCTTCAGTAAGCCAGTTCTTTGCGGTAATGTCTGCACCTCGTGGCGCGCGGATCTCGCGGCTAGGGTCTAATCTTGGGTTATCACTCATTCTGCTCTCTCCTGTTGTATATACAACCTAAGTGAAACGTCTAGTTGCTGCGATTGCTTAGTTTCGCTAGGTTATTAGTCTATTTGTATTGCATGGCAATCTAGGCCGCCATGTCGTTTTGATTATCTGTCGCGATGTTTGGCGACACTTTATGTGTTACGACCTTTGCTTAAAGGTGAGATGACCACCTAAGCGATATTTACTGCCTGGCGAAATTAATCTTGCGAAGCTAACAATGCCTTTCGCAGACCAAGTTCGGCGGATCATTTGTAAGCATGGTTCTTCATTATAAAGTCCGAGCCATTGGCAAACCTCTCGTGATGGCATAACTGCTTCAACGGTGTGTCTAGCCTCTGTGAGCGGCGCGACTTGAGATAAATATTCATGAGGGGTGGTCAGTTCAAAGTTTTGGTCTAAATACTCCGGTGCCAACTGTGGATTGACAAAGCGCTCTTCGACTTGCAGTGGTTGTTCATTTTCATTATGTACAATTACGCTTCTGTAGACTGGCGCGTCCGCTTCTACACCTAGTGCAATGGCGATAGGCGCTACTGCAGCAATAAGTTCAAGCGTTAGTACGGTACATGAGTATTTGCCATTGCGTGCGTTGACCTCGTCGGCAATATTGCGGATCTCAAGTAACGAAGACTGAGATTTAAAACTGGCAACAAAAGTACCTAGACCTTGGCTACGAGTTAAAATTCCGGCTTCAGTTAGCTCGCTTAATGCTCGTCTTGCGGTCATTCGGCTAACATTAAATTGGTCAGCTAACTCATTTTCCGACGGCACGCGCTCGTTCTCGAGCCAGCGCGCGGCGCGAATATTATCGATAATATATTGTTTTATCAGCGCAAATTTAGGAAGCTCAGGCACAATTGTTGTCTCGAGTTCATATTTATGTAAATAAAGATGGCACACTTCTCTTGTATATACAAGTATCCCTGATAGACTCAATGAATAAATCTCGCAGTGAGCGAGTTTCTTTCAATGTGTTGGCATATGGATTTGATTTAGATTAGGACAAGTATGATGTTAGAAGCCGATTTGCTTATTATCGATGTCAATATTGCAACTATGGATCCCAATTTGGATACCCCTTATGGTGCGATAGAAAACGCAGCGATCGCCATTAAAGATGGCAAAATTAATTGGTTAGGCCCTCGTAGTGAATTACCTGAGGTTGACGCCATTGCAACACCTATTCATAAAGCCAATGGCCAATGGTTGACCCCAGGGTTAATCGACTGCCACACGCATATTTTATTTGCAGGCTCTCGGGCCAACGAA
Organism: Pseudoalteromonas sp. OF5H-5; assembly: GCF_021530695.1. Classification (NCBI taxonomy): domain Bacteria; kingdom Pseudomonadati; phylum Pseudomonadota; class Gammaproteobacteria; order Alteromonadales; family Pseudoalteromonadaceae; genus Pseudoalteromonas; species Pseudoalteromonas sp. OF5H-5. The sequence goes on along the minus strand of NZ_JAKGBF010000007.1, from coordinate 278,493 downwards.
TTTGAGCAACGATTACTGGGGGCGTCATATCAACAGATTGCCGCGCAAGGTGGTGGTATCGCAAGTACCGTTAAGGCGACACGATTGGCAGACAGAGAAACGCTGTATGTTAACGGTAAGAACCGCTTGAATAGTTTACTCAAAGAAGGGGTTACCACGGTTGAAAGTAAATCGGGTTACGGCCTCGACGTTGAAAATGAGCTAAAACTGCTAGAAATTAATCAACTACTTAATGAGCATCACCCGGTTGATGTGCATAGCACGTTCTTGGGCGCACATGCATTACCCCCAGAATACAAAGATAATAGCCAAGCCTACATTGATTTAGTCTGTGATGAGATGCTGCCACAAGTTGCTTCGCGCCAATTAGCAACGGCTGTTGATGTATTTTGTGAGAACGTCGGATTTACCTATCAGCAAACTGAGCAAGTATTTACTCGAGCACAACAGTTGGGATTACAGGTTAAATGTCATGCTGAGCAGCTATCTAATCAGCATGGCAGTGAGCTGGTGGCAAAGTTTAAAGGGCTTTCAGCGGATCATATTGAATATCTTGATGAAGCAGGTGTGGAAGCAATGGCGAACGGGGATGTTACTGCGGTACTTTTACCTGGTGCTTTTTATTTCTTACGAGAAACGCAATTACCACCAATTGACTTGCTTAGAAAGCACAAAGTAGCAATGGCACTCGCGAGCGACTTCAATCCAGGTACTGCGCCTTTGTGCTCACTGCGATTAATGCTAAATATGGCATGCACATTATTTAGAATGACACCGGAAGAAGCGCTTAGCGGTGTTACGGTTAATGCTGCGAAAGCCTTGGGGTTGAGCGACCGTGGAGTATTGAAAGTTGGAACGCGCGCGGACTTAGCGTTATGGGACATTACCCATCCTGCACAGTTAAGTTATCAATTTGGTGTAGCGGACCTGTCAAATTTGTGGATCTTAGGTAAACTTAATCAGTAATGATCCTTTTATAAGCAACAAATTATGCTTTCAATTTCAACAGCTAGTGGCGGAGCCACGGAATTATTGCTGTCTGAAGGAATAGCGATACTAATTACGCCAATGATGGCTGGCATGGCCGGAGCCATTGTAATGGGGGCGTTAGCATTAATGTTGCAGCGCCCCTCTGGTATGCTCAAGCTGGCTCACCTTAGCAGTGCGACACTTGCAATACTGCTCGCCTTTACGGGCAATATCACTACATTACATTTACTTACTCTGACGATACTCCTGTATCTATTCCATGGCTTACAGGAGCACAAAAGTGGCTTATTGTTGATAAGTGCTGCTGCGATAATCACTTTGGTAATGTGGACTGTGTCTGAATATCTATGGACATTTCCTGCCCAGCATGGCGCAATTGTCATTGTGTTTATGTATATTCTTTTCCTTGCCTATCAAGCGTATAGCAGCGCAAATGAATTTGAATTGAAAGAACACAATGATGACCACACCGAGCATGAAAGTTTGGGGTTACCTGGTCGGCAAAGTTTTAAACGTGCTTTTAATGAATATCGCCAAACGGAAGGGAGCCCTTGTATGCTCGTGCTAGTCCGTCTCATGGGTTTCGAGCAGGTAAATTTTCATTTAGGGCGTGAGTTTGGTGACTTGCTGCTAGCTCAGTCGGCTAATCGTATTGCACAATGTTTGCAATCAGGCGATGTTATGGCCATCACTCATGGCAATGAAACTGCGAAAATGGCGCATCTAGGTGGTCTTAACTTTGCGTTTGTATGTTCGTTAAAGCATGGTAAGCACTTTCATGAGCAGCTGATAGAGGAAATATCAAACAGCACTTTAAAGCCATTCAATGTTGGTAGCTGTACGTTAGAGATCATGATGCGTGCGAGTTATGTGAATTGCGATGAAGAAATGGGGCAGCTTGAGAACCTGATTTCTTGCGTGTTTTTAGCGCTAGATACACAATCAGAAGCGCATCAGCATAGCCATCAACAGGTCGTGCCGTATCAACAACGTATGCAAATTCATCGGCTGGAGCAACAGGTTAGGTTGTCGGAGTTAGCTAAAATCAACTTTAGATCTGAATTTGAGCTCTATTTTCATCCAGTCGTTCGTCATGAAGATAACAGCATTGAGTTTGTGGAATTATTGTTGCGTTGGCAGCATCCAAAGCAAGGGATTTTAAGTGCCAATGAGTTTATTGATGATATTCGTTTAGTTGGACTTGCCATTCCCGTTGCTGAATATGTATTAGAGCGTGCATGCGAAATTGCATTGGCACTGAAAATGGAAGGGATCAGCGTTCCCATCAGTATTAATGTCTTTGGTGCTGAGCTCTTGAGCGAAAGCTTTATCGAATTTATTGACTACACTATGCTCAACCATCAGTTAAGCCCTGGCGCTATCATTATCGAGTGTCCAGCTAGTATGCTTGCCGAACTAGATGAGCAAGAAATTGCGATGATCAGTCGTTTGAAGAACTTGGGTGTAAAAATGTGTGTCGATAGCTTTGGTGATGCGCCGCTGGTACTTGCTAAATTACCCGCACTGCGTTTTGAGTACGTGAAACTGTCGCGCAATATGACGCAAGAACCAGAGCATATGGGGCATACCAAATCCTTGGTAAAAGGCATTGTAGAGATGCATCAAGAAAAGCACTGTCGCGTGATTGGCGAGGGTATTGAATCTCTCGGGCAACTCGAGTTTGTAAAAAGCATTGGCACGGTGGCAGCGCAAGGGTTTTACTTTTCTCGACCACAGAACAGCAATATTTTGATCAGTTGGCTGAAACAAAGGCTACCTCAATAACTAGGAGCGCCTTACCTTTACATTGGTTTGGCTGTGACAGTGTTTAGCGCCTCTGTTGACGGGTACTTAAATAAGCGTTCGCAAGGTTCGTTAGTATTTGGCCACAATGTTCGATACCCGCCTGCTCACCAAGTGGGTGTCTAGCCGGGGCTGCTTCACATAAGTGCAAATATTTAGCATTTCGAGCCTGAGCCATACGGTACACAAAATATTCGGCATCGCTACTTGTGAAGCCTTGATAGGTCAGGGCACTTGCAGGCATACCGACGATGGCATCAACGTCTAACTCTACGCCTAATGGAATGTCGCTTGGCATCGTTGCCAACGCTTTGTCGAGTGATGCGGATAAACTCTGAGTTTGCCTGGTTTTTATCGCTTGATAACTTGAAAATCCGAATCCAGCGTTTTGCAATTGAGTAAGGATTGTTTGGTTGTTTTTGTGCTCGTGCAAGCCGATGACATGATAATGCGACAAACTACCAGCTTGATGCGCGTAACTGAAGCCATTACCGCTATGTCGCCCTTCACAAGCTCGAAAGTCAGCATGAGGGTCAAAGTTGATGGCACCAGCGGCATGCTTGCTGGCCTCAAAATGTGCCTGCAAAATACCAAAAGCATTATTGTGACCACCACCAATGATAATTGGCTCCAAGCCTGCAGCAAAGATAGGTGCTAGGGTTGCAATAACTTGGTTGTCGAGGTCAGCACAGAGAGTGCGCAGCTGCGCTAGCTGTTCGCTATTAGCGTTATCGAGCGATAGTGCACGCGTTTGAATAGCGAGGGTATCCACCTCGCCTAGCAACAAAACCTTATCGCCTGACAAAAACTGGTTATCGGGCTGATTCAAAAAGCGTTTTAAGAAGGCTTGCCAACCGAGCTCGGCGCCGCCTTGCCCGCAATTGGCGCGCGGACCTATATCCTCGGGGATCCCCAACAACACGTAACGGATCCCAAATTGGGCCGCGTCTCTAAGCGAAGCCGCGTAGTCATGATCACATTGTAAAAAGCTTATGCTTTGCCAAATTCTGGTTTCACCGGCTCTTGCACTGACAAAAGTGGCAATATTACTTTCATCATATATACGGACTGCTGTACTCATGACTGTTACTTCTAGCGCTTAATTGTCTTCGTTATCATCTTCTAAAATTAACTCTTCCGCAGAGATGATAATGCCGGTGGAGTCGGCGTAAACAAAATCATCTTCGTAAAAAGAGACACCTGCGAAATTAACGGGAATGCCGACTTCGCCGCTGCCACTGCTATCTGCTGCTACTGGGATAGAAGCGATTGCTTGAATGCCAATATCGCTTTCTTCTAATTCATCAACATGGCGCACCGCGCCGTAAACGATGATGCCTTGCCAGTTGTTCTCGACCGCTAGCTCAGCTAAATCAATATCAACCAGTGCACGACGAGTTGAACCACCACCATCAACGAGCAGCACACGACCAGTACCGTCTTGTTGTAGTACATCTTGGATTTGCTCATTGTTTTCAAAACATTTGACGGTAGTGATACGACCACTAAATGACGTCTGGCCGCCAAAATTGATGAACATAGGCTCTAGCACATCAACCACATCAGCAAAGTGGTCGCAAAGATCAGAAGTGCTGTATTCCATATTGAATCCTCGAATATTGATTGTCGATAACCAGTATACTCTCATACTTGTGCTTAGCAATGCTTTGATTCAACTTACATATTTGTGTCTTAAAAGTGTCACCTATTTGTTATTTTGCTCTTCTATGCTGATATTGTGAGCAATTAGGCGTGACTCGAATGATGAAAGCAAAACTAGCCGAGCTGGACGCTGCATTATACTTTGTGGTGTTTTGCCCTAAACCAAGAAACTGGTTTAGATTGATAGCATTAGGTCTATCCAAAAGTGGCAACGGTGGACTCTATGTGTTGGTCGCAATTGCGTGCGCTCTGTTTTTGGAGCAGCTAGGTCAGCAATTTGCACTCACCGTGATTTTGGCCTTTGCAATTGAAAGGCCGCTTTACTTCTATCTAAAAAATCGTTTTGCACGATTACGACCATGTGACTGCTACGCAGTGAAAGCCTTGTTGACGCCGAGTGATAAGTTTAGTCTGCCCTCGGGGCATAGTGCTGGCGCTTGGCTATATGCGACTTGCTTGATGGAGCAAATTCCACTAGCTGCGTTTCCGTTGATGATTTGGGCTTCAGGAGTGTCATTGTCACGCGTAATTGTAGGGGTACATTATCCACTTGATGTGGTGCTTGGTGCGGCAATGGGTGTTGCCTGTGCAAGTTTAGCGATAGTGATATTAGGAAGCGTATGAAAATACTATATGGTGTTCAAGGAACGGGAAATGGCCATACGACTCGAGCTCGGGTAATGGCAAATTGCTTTCGCAACATGGGAATTTCTGTTGACTACTTTTTTTCTGGACGTCCTTCGGAAAACTATTTCGATATGCATGATTTTGGTGATTATCGCAGTTGCCGAGGGTTGTCATTCGTTACCGAGCGTGGCCAGTTAAATCGTTTAAAAACTTTTCAGTCGCTCAAGTTTGGTGAGTTTATTCGCGACGTTAGAAAATTAGATGTATCAGGTTATGATTTGATCTTTAACGACTTTGAGCCTGTCAGTGCGTGGGCAGGAAAGCTGGCAAAGGTTCCGGTGATAGCAATGAGTCATCAAGCGTCATATTTATATGATGCTGTTCCACAATTTGCCGTACAGCCTTGGCACAAAGCCCTGATCCGGTATTTTGCACCAGCTGATATTCATCTTGGGGTGCACTGGCAACCGTTTGATAAGCATATTATTCCGCCTTTTATTCCTTACGAGGCTGAGCAGGAGCAATGTGCATCGATAATTAACAAAGTTTTGGTTTATCTGCCGTTTGAAGCTTTGGATAGCATTATTGAGTTGTTAAAAGATTTCCCTGATAAGGAGTTTTACTGCTATCACCCGGATGCTGACAATGCTTCTTTGCAACATATTCACCTGAGAAAACCGAGTCGTTCTGGGTTTATTCAGGACTTAAGAAATACCAGTGGTGTGATTGCAAATGCCGGGTTTGAGCTGTCTAGTGAAGCATTAAAACTCGGTAAAAAACTGCTACTTAAACCATTAGATGGTCAATTTGAACAGCAGAATAATGCGCAGACGCTAGCCGAGCTCGGTCATGCCCAAGTGATGAATTATCTCAATGCTGGGGCGCTGGAAGAATGGCTGCGAACAGACGCGAAGGCATCGTTTTATTTTCCATCCGATCCTAGCTTGCTAGTGGAGTGGTTGATAGGAGGTCAATGGCACAATATTGATTTATTGCACAATCAACTCTGGAGTGGTGTTAATAATTTGTATGTAAAAGCGGCGTAAATATATTAATTTGTAATATGAACCCAGAATAATTACCTATTATGAGGCAAGGCTGAAAGGCTTCAGCTATACTTTAGCCAGTCTATTAACATTGTAGGTAAGCCGATGGCGGTATTAGAAAATCTGACTATCAGACGTCGTTTGCAAGTGAATGCATTAGTGGTAGGGATTGCCTTGGTTGTTATGTTAATTATGATCATGTACGAAGCTCGTACTATGCTGAAATTGAATGAAACCATTCAATATGCAGAAGAGCTCGACATTCATGAATTAGCAATGCGCAAACACGAGAAAAATTTCCTTTTTTACAAGCAGGTAGATTCACTCGATGAGTTTGAAAACGAGTATCATGAGCTGCAAACTAAGCTCGCTTTGTTGCAAGGTACTTTTTCTGATTTTGATATCGATTTAGGTCGGATCAACGAATTTGAACGCTTAGCAAAAAGTTATTACGATGACTTTCAAAAAGTGGTGCAATTACAAAAAACAATTGGCTTGCATCCAAAGGATGCTCTTTACGGTGAGCTTCGTGGTGCGGTACACGAGGTAGAAACACTACTAAAAGAGCAGCAGAATTATCAACTCCTTTCAACCATGCTGCAGCTTCGTCGAGCCGAAAAAGACTTTATGTTACGTTTTGATACCAAATATCTTAAGCGTTTTGACGAGCTAGTTGCACAGTTTTCTCAGGAAATTCGTAGTGCTGGGTTTAACGCTCAATATCAATCTAAGCTACTTAGTTTATTGAGCACCTATCAATCCAAATTTGCGGGTTTAGTTCGAGCACAAGAAGCACTTGGCTTAGATTTAACGAGCGGTGCGCTTGGCAAGATGAAAGTGAGTGTTGAGAAAAGTGATGCGGTGGTCTCTGAAGTCGTGGAGCAGGCAAAGGCAGAGATCAAAGAAAACGTTGATAAAACTCAGATGCTTGCCATCGGTGTATTTGTTGTGGCTGGTATTATCGTGATGACTTTGGTGTTATCGACTAGTCGCTCAATTATTCAGCCCGTAGAGCGCGTTTATCAAACCATTGAGCGCATTCGTCGTGAAAATAATTTAAGTCTACAAATTGAACAAAGCGGTAATGACGAAATCACGATTATGACCCGTGATTTTAATAGCTTAATTTCTGACTTCAGAGATCTCATTGCTGATGTGAATGGAGCGTTGGCAACTATTAATGAAGCCACGGATCATTTAACGGAGACAACAGCCCAAACGAGTACTGGTATGGCTGAGCAGTTGCACGAAGCGGATATGGTTGCAACCGCTGCGACCGAGATGCAAGCGACGATCCAAGACATTTCTCATAATACGGGTGAAGCGGCGCATAAAGCCGAGACAACGAATGAAAATGCGCAACAAGGTCGCCGTGAGGTTACTGCAACAATTGAGCACATCATGCAGTTATCGGAATCGTTAGGTGGTGCTTCAAGTGTTGTTGCTCAGTTAGAGCGTGACGGTGAAACTATTGGCTCGGTATTGGATGTGATCCGTGGTATTGCAGAGCAAACAAACTTACTTGCGCTAAACGCTGCTATTGAAGCTGCACGTGCGGGAGAGCAAGGTCGAGGTTTTGCTGTTGTAGCGGATGAAGTTAGGTCACTTGCGCAGCGTACTCAAGACTCCACGCAAGAAATCGAAAGTATCATTTCTACACTGCAACAGCGTACACGAGAAGTGGTGAACATCATGGAACAATGTCGTGAACAAGGCAATGAAAGTGTGTCGCAAGCCGAAAAGGCTGGGGAGTTGCTCAGCATGATCACCCAAGATGTGCAAACGATTATGGAAATGAGCACACATATCGCGACGGCAATTGATGAACAAAACCAAGTTGCTTCAGAAGTGAATAAAAACGTGGTTAAGATCAGAGACATTGCGCAAGGTGCCTCAGAGCATGCTCACTCTAATGCGCAAAGTAGTGAAGAAGTCGCAGAGCAAGCGCGCGTATTACACGAAGCAGTGGCTAAGTATCAGGTATAAACACCAATTCAACCTGAGGTTCTTAATGTCAAAACCCCACTTAATTTTTAGTGGGGTTTTTATTTAGACTCAAGATAGGTATCGCTTAAATGAATACCAATGTAGCAGTGGTAAGTTACAATTCGGATTGGCCGCACCAGTTCAATAAAGAGAAACAGGCGATACTCGCTCATCTATCCAAGGCAAATGTAGCTGCTTTACACCATATTGGCAGTACATCGGTGCCACAGCTGTGTGCTAAACCAATAATAGATATGTTATTGGAAGTAAATGACTTAGATAAATTAGGTATAGAGTCAGAAAAACTGCGTGATTTAGGTTATGAGATAATGGGAGAGTTTGGTATTGCTGGGCGTCGTTATTTTCGTAAAGGCATAGCGCCTAGAACTCATCATCTGCATGCTTTTTTAGCCGGTTCTGATGGAGTTAAACGTCACCTTGCCTTTCGTGACTATTTAATTACTTTTCCAGATATAGCGAGACAATACGCTAGGGTTAAGCAAGAAGCTGTAAACGCCTGTAACCAGGATATGGAGAAGTACATTGCATTTAAGAATGACTTTATTCAATACCATGAGCAGCATGCATTGCTATGGCGGTTTGGTTAAGGCACAAACTTGATAGGTACGCTGTCCTTTTGGGTTTTATACTCTTCTACAGCGTTTACATATTCCTGCCATAGCACATCGTGTTGTGTAGCTATAGTGTATAAGTATTGCCAGCTGTAGAGCCCTGAGTCGTGGCCATCATCAAAAACAAAGCGTGCAGCATAGTGACCAACGGGTTCAATTTTCTTTATGGCGACATTCTGTTTGTTTAGCACGAGTTGCTTTTGCGCCGGACTATGCCCTTGCACTTCGGCGGATGGTGAATGTGTTCGTAAGAATTCGGCACTTAGCGTAAAACAGCGGCCGTCCTCAAAATAAACATCGAGTACTTTACTGAGTTTATGGTAATGAAGTTTGGTGACTTGATACATAATTGGTATAACTCAAAAAGCGGAGCAAGGCTCCGCTTTTGATTTTAATTTACAGAATGAAGCGGCTTAAATCTTCATCCTGAACAAGCATGTCTAAATGCTGTTCAACGTAGGCGGCATCAATTGTCAAGGTATCACCGGCCTTTTCACTGGCATCGAATGAAATCTCTTCCATCAGTTTTTCCATCACAGTGTGAAGGCGACGCGCACCGATGTTTTCAGTTTTCTCGTTGACCTGATATGCAGCTTCAGCCAGTTTAGTGATAGCGTCATCGGTAAAGTCGATAGTGACGTCTTCTGTTTTCAGTAGCGCTTGTTGCTGCTCTGTAAGAGATGCATTTGGCTCAGTTAGAATACGTTTGAAATCACCCGCAGTTAGTGCTTCTAGTTCAACGCGAATAGGTAAACGACCTTGTAGTTCAGGGATTAAATCCGACGGCTTGGCCATTTGGAACGCACCTGACGCGATAAATAAAATGTGGTCGGTTTTTACCATGCCGTGTTTAGTATTAACGGTTGAACCTTCGATAAGTGGTAGTAAGTCGCGTTGTACACCTTCACGGCTAACATCTGGGCCAGAAGATTCACCACGCTTACAAATTTTATCGATTTCATCAATAAACACGATACCGTTTTGTTCAACTGACTCAATAGCTTGCTCTTTAAGCTCTTCTGGATTAACAAGCTTTGCAGCTTCTTCTTCAATCAATAGCTTAAGTGCTTCTTTAATCTTCAGCTTACGGTTCTTTTTCTTGTCACCCGACATGTTTTGGAACATGCTCTGTAGCTGGCTGGTCATTTCTTCCATACCAGGAGGTGACATGATCTCAACATGAGGCGCCGTTTCTGCGATGTCGATCTCAATTTCTTTGTCGTCTAACTGACCTTCACGTAGTTTCTTACGAAATACTTGGCGTGTTGACGAGTTTTCATTTGGCTGAGACTCACCATAAGCGTCTTTTGCTGGTGGCAAAAGTGCATCTAAAATACGCTCTTCGGCGGCTTCTTCAGCGCGGAATTTGAATTTCTTGGTTTGTTGTTCACGTGTTAGCTTAAAAGAAACTTCGACTAGATCGCGGATGATGGTCTCAACTTCTTTACCAACATAACCCACTTCGGTGAACTTAGTCGCTTCTACTTTGATAAATGGTGCGTTAGCAAGCTTTGCTAGACGGCGGGCAATCTCAGTTTTACCCACACCCGTTGGGCCGATCATCAAAATATTCTTTGGTGTAACTTCTGCACGCAGCTCTTCATCAAGCTGCATGCGACGCCAACGGTTGCGCAGTGCAATCGCGACGGCTTTTTTGGCTTTGTCCTGACCGATAATGTGTTGATCAAGCTCGTGCACAATCTCTCTTGGAGTCATAGCTGTCATGACGAGTCCTATTACAATTCTTCGATAGTTTGGAAATTATTGGTAAATACGCAGATATCGCCGGCGATCTTCAGGCTCTTTTCCACGATTTCTTTCGCACTTAAGTCTGTATTTTCAAGTAGTGCGGTTGCAGCCGCCTGTGCGAAGTTACCACCACTGCCGATAGCAATAAGGTCATGCTCTGGCTGCACCACATCGCCGTTACCTGTGATGATTAGCGAGGCGGTTTCATCGGCTACCGCAAGTAGGGCTTCAAGCCTTCTTAATGCTCTGTCGGTACGCCAGTCTTTTGCCATTTCTACGGCTGCTTTAGTGAGATGGCCTTGGTGCATCTCTAGCTTTGCTTCAAAGCGTTCAAATAATGTAAATGCATCAGCTGTACCGCCAGCGAAACCTGCCAGTACTTTACCATTGTATAGACGACGTACTTTACGTGCGTTGCCTTTCATAACTGTGTTACCAAGCGAAACTTGGCCATCACCGCCGATAACCACTTTGTCATCGCGACGAACACTAACGATGGTAGTCATAGTAATCCTTATCTGGGCCTGTGCCCGTGTAACTCTAGATTAGTAGGAAATATGGGTAGACTTATAAAAATCAAGTCCAGCCCCAAATCCCGCAGCCAAATATCCCAACGCGCTGCAATTTGTTTTTATCGCTTTCTGCTAAACGCTTGGTATCGTAGGGGCCAAGACGGACACGATACCAGACACCGTTACTCCCTTCGGTACGACGGATCTCCGCGATTAATCCAGCAAACGCAACTTTGGCTTTCATGGCTTCGGCTTGGCTATGGGTTCTAAATGAACCACACTGCATTTGATAGGGACCTTTGCTCTCGATCTCTTTAACCTCGACCTTGATTTCATGATTTTTAATTTCTTCAATGAACTCAGGTGGGCGAGGCTTTGGTTTACTAACCTTTTGCTCGGCAACTGGGTGTGGGTTTTTGGCTTGCTCTACTTCTTTAGGATCGGCATTGGTTTTTATAAACCAAAGACCGTAGGCAAACCCTCCGATTAGTAGAAATGCAAAAATAGCAGCAATAACAGGAAATTTCGCCGATTTTTCTGGCTTGTCTTTCCCCTTGCCTTTAGGTTTCTTATTGATGTAATCGTGCTGTGCCATAGGTTATTTGATTTTAATAGCTATCCATTGGATCAACATCTATGCTCCAGCGTACTCGATTGGCAGACTCATGCGTAGCGATATAGCGCGCAAGTTGCGAAAGGTAGTCCCGCAGCACAGTGCGTTGTTGTGCGTGTATGTGTAATTGATATCTGAACTTTCCAGCTATTCGTTCAAGTGGTGCTGGAATTGGACCCAGCAATTGTATACCAGGATAGGGGGTAGCAGGAACCAAATCCGACAAAAAGCGCAATACTGTATTTATATTTGTTGCCTCGGCGCGGATGATAGCTAAGTGTGCGAAGGGGGGAAGCATAGCTTCTTCACGCTCTTGTAAGGCATATCGCGCGAAGTCGCCATAACCATTATTAATTAAATCTTGCAATAATGGATGTTCTGGAAAATGCGTTTGCAATAACACGGTTCCCGCTTCACCGGCACGTCCGGCTCGTCCAGCAACTTGCGTAATGAGCTGTGCCATTTGCTCGGTTGCTCTAAAGTCACAAGAGTAAAGTCCTGAGTCCACATCCAAGATAATCACAAGGCTGACATCGGCAAAGTGGTGGCCCTTGGCAAGCATTTGAGTGCCGACCAGAATTCGCGCGCCACCTTGATTAATTTCTTCAAGGGCGCTTTCAAGGCTGCCCTTACGGCGCGTAGAATCTCGGTCAATGCGAGTGACCGGAATATCAGTGAAGCGTTCGCTTAAAAAGCCTTCGAGTTGTTCTGTACCAAGCCCTGTGGGCATGATTTGGGTGCTGCCGCAATCTGGACACTGTCTCGGTACAAAGTCCTGCTCACCGCAATGGTGACATACCAAGCGGTTCATATTTTTATGGTACGTGGCGCTGGTAGAGCAATGTTTACAGGTATTAAGCCATCCGCATTCGTGACACATCAATGTTGGTGCAAAGCCCCGACGATTTAGAAACACCATAACTTGCTTACCGCGAGCGAGTGTTTTTTCCATCCAATGTAAACTCATTGGTGAAAACCCGCCTTGTTCTGGCTGACCTTTCATGTCGACAAGGTGAAATTGGTTGTCGTGCTGGGTCTGCGCTCGTTTACTCAGTGTGACGAGTTGATATTTGTTGGTAATGGCTTTGTGTAATGTTTCTAATGCCGGTGTTGCGGTTCCCAAAAGCAAAGGGCAGTGTGCCTGATGCGCTCGAAATGCAGCGAGATCTCTGGCGTGATAGCGCAGGCCTTCTTGCTGTTTAAACGAGTTGTCGTGCTCTTCGTCAACGATGATCATGCCGAGATTTTGAAATGGCAAAAAAACGGCCGAGCGAGTACCGATAACCAAAGCGCTCAGACCCTTTTCGGCGCGACGCCAAGTATGTAGGCGCTCATTATCGGTTAGATTTGAGTGCCATAAATCAATGGGCAGGTTATTAAAGCGCTTTTTGAAGCGGTTGACTGTTTGCGGTGTGAGTCCAATTTCAGGCACCAAGATCAGTGCTTGTTTACCCGCTTTTATTATGTTTTCAAGGCTCTGTAAGTAGACTTCGGTTTTACCACTTCCCGTTACACCTTCGATTAAAAAGGTACGGTAACCGACTTGTGCATTAACGGCGCTGCAAATAGTCGCTTGCTGGTCGTTTAGGCGTGGCTTTTCGCCTAGCTGTAATTCGTTTTGCGACCAATCACTATCATGCTCAATAGATTGTGAGATAAGCGCTTTTTCTTCCAATGCTTTAATTGTTTGGCTAGCAAATCCGAGCGCTTTGAGTTCGCTTAATTTTATTGCGCCACCTTCATATAATTGGGAAAGCAGCGCTTGTTGCTTTTTGGCTCGCAGTGTTGGTAGTTTCTGGCCTTTTTCCGTTAATCTGACGATGGGGATCTGAGTTTTGTCTGGGCTTCCTCCATCTCTGAGTACCGCCGGTAGTGCTGTGAATAAGGTATCACCAATTGGATGACAGTAATACTGAGAGACAAAGTGTAAGAAGCTAAGTTGTGCTTGATTAAAGACAGGGTGCTCGTCCAACACCTCAATAATTTGCTTGAGCTTTTCTTTTGGTACATCGGTGTCGTCTTTTTTAGCAAGTGCAATCGCAGTGCAGCGACGGTTGGCAAAATTGACGGTGACTCTCATTCCTGCTTCAACTTGCATGGTTGGTGCTAGCAAATAGTCGAATGTTCGGTGCAGTGGCAGCTTTAAAGCTACTTCAAGAATGAGCATGTATTACAATTCCATAAAGTGAGCGCAGTGACGAAGTATATACCTAAGGTGGTACGAATTGAAAACGTACTCTGCGACGGTGATAAAAAACTCTGAAATATTGCTTGTAGATTGTTCAGTTAAGCACTAAAATACGCGTCCACATTTTTGTATAACTACGTATGGTGCCAGACTTCGGGTTTGGAGAGCGATACGGCCTTAACTAGAGGTTGCTATGAAAGAAGGTATTCACCCTAATTACGAGACGATCACTGCATCGTGCTCTTGCGGTAACAAGTTCGAAACTCGTTCAACGCTATGTAAAGATATTCACCTAGACGTATGTTCTGCATGTCACCCGTTCTACACTGGTAAGCAGAAGATCCTTGACACAGGTGGCCGTGTAGATCGCTTTAACAAGCGTTTCGGTGCACTTAGCAGCAAGAAGTAATCTTGTTGGTCTAGTCGAAAAAAGCACCTTTAGGGTGCTTTTTTTGTGCCTGTTTGAAAATACCTTCTCGATTTATACATCCTATTCTGCATCAGCAGATAGACCGTCAGTCATCCCGTCTTATTGTGTCTTTTATTCTTCTAAAATAAAAAACTTGCCAGTTTGGCAGCAAAACTTTACTGATCTCTTGGGTAGAGTAAAAACTCTATTTAGCAGATAAATATTGAACATTTACGAGCTTAAGTTGTGAAAATAATCAAAGCTCATATAGTAAATACTATCAGGTATGAGCACTTAATATAAACTAAAGTCAGTATATTGCGATTAAATGTCGGTATCTTGACGTTAAAGTTAGTTAAGTTGCTATTTTCTTATTGTTTTTATAGTTGGTGTACATTTGTGCTAATTTTATACATTCTGTGCTGGTTTTAGCGTCTTGTTTTTTAAGTTTTAGTCATTTTATTTGTGAAATATTTCTTAAAATTGAGCTTATCTTCTCGGAAAAGTATAGAAAATACCATGCTAGTGGATAGACCTGATTTTACTTGAATAATGAGCAAAACTCGGTATTGTGTGAATACGGTCGATTAACTATATGTCCTATTGACATACCGCGACAGCAAAGCACATACGCTTGTTGAGTGGTTGAATGTCGTCGCTCATATAGTTAATCGCACTGTGTGTTGCTGTAACCAGCTAGCTAGGTTGCCAACATTCAGAATGCGAACGTTTACCACACTCTCACATTAACTTCGTAGGAAAATATCGCGCCATGACAGACTTTCGTCAACAAGCTCTAGATTATCACGAGAAGCCCGTTCCAGGTAAAATCAGTGTTGAACTCACTAAACCTGCCGAGACCGTAAAAGACTTGGCACTTGCATACAGCCCAGGTGTTGCAGAGCCAGTACGTGAAATCGCGGCTGATCCGGCGAATGCATACCGTTACACGGGTAAAGGAAATATGGTTGCGGTGATCAGTAATGGTACGGCAATTCTTGGCTTGGGTAACTTAGGTCCTTTGGCGTCAAAGCCTGTTATGGAAGGTAAGGCACTATTATTTAAGCGTTTTGCGGGCCTTGATTCAATCGATATCGAAGTTAAGCACAACACCACTGAAGACTTCATCAATACTGTGGCAAATATCGCAGACACATTTGGTGGTATTAACCTTGAAGATATTAAAGCGCCAGAGTGTTTTGAAATTGAGCGCGCGCTAATTGAACGTTGTGACGTTCCTGTATTCCATGATGATCAGCACGGCACTGCAATTGTAACCGCTGCGGGTATGCTGAATGCGTTGGAAATCCAAGGTAAAGATATTCATGATGCGATTATTGTGTGTCTTGGCGCGGGTGCAGCCGCTATTGCTTGTATGGAATTACTGATCAAATGCGGTGCCCAACGTGAGCACATCTATATGCTGGACAGAAAAGGCGTGATCCATACTCGTCGTGATGACCTAAATGAATACAAAGAGCTGTTTGCAAACAACACGGATAAGCGTACGTTACAAGACGTGATTGCGGATGCGGACGTATTTGTTGGTGTTTCTGGCCCAGACTTACTTTCTGCTGAGGATCTAAAGCTAATGGCTGACAAGCCAGTGGTATTCGCTTGTTCTAACCCAGACCCTGAGATCAGCCCTGAAGTTGCACACGGTGCACGTAATGATTTGATCATGGCGACAGGCCGCTCGGATTATCCAAACCAAGTAAATAACGTACTGTGTTTCCCGTTTATCTTCCGTGGTGCGCTTGATGTACGCGCAACCGCTATCAATGACGAGATGAAGATTGCAGCGGTTGAAGCAATTAGAACGATTGCGAAAGAGCCTGTACCTGCTGAAGTGTTAAAAGCGGCTGACGTAGATAGTCTAGAGTTTGGTCCTGAGTATATTATTCCAAAACCAATGGATCCACGTTTGTTACCTCGTATCGCAAAAGCGGTAGCGATAGCTGCAATTGAATCAGGCGTGGCACAAATCGATATGCCAGCTGGATATATGGAATAATACCATTGGTATTATTCAAATGAAAAAGCCTCGATTGAGGCTTTTTTTGTGTCTGTATTTCCAGAGCGAAAGAGTAGTTATCACTCTTCGTTTATTTCTGGGATCTCCAAACCGCGCTCTTCCATTATTTGTCTTACCTCTAAAGGAATACGCTCTGGATTATCTTTTCTCAAGTCTTCATCGCTCGGCAGTGGCTGGCCTGTGAAGGCATGTAGAAACGCCTCACATAAAAGCTCACTGTTCGTGGCATGACGTAAGTTATTCACTTGGCGACGTGTACGCTCATCAGTTAGCACTTTGAGTACATTCAGAGGTATGCTCACCGTGATCTTTTTTACTTGCTCTGCTTTCTTACCGTGTTCTGCATATGGGTGAATATACTCACCGTTCCATTTTGCCATAATTGTGTACTTGCCTCAGTTACATCAATGCCAATATGACTGGGTTCTGGTCTACATTATTCACCAACCGCATGAATATAGGGATAACCTTACGAATTAAAGATAAATCCCAAACTCAAATAGATGAATAAACTAATCCGCCATAGCGAGATAGAAGAATCTCTGCCATAGTTTTCAATAACTCAGTCGTATTAGCAACGCCTAGAGTGGCGAAATTTTATCGGTTTAAAAAAGATAGTCAAATACTAGTTATTTAGCCATTTAGCAGTATAAATGTTTTGACTTCTGGTTTCTGTTGTTCTAACCTTTTAGACGTCTAAACATCCAACTATCTAGGTGACCTTATGAGTCAAGTTAATAAATCGACGGTAGCAGTGCGTCACGGTATAGAAGCTGATAAAGCGCATGGGGCAGTAGTGCCACCGCTTTACCTTTCTACCACCTATTCTTTTGCCGATTTTGATACCAAACGCGACTACGATTATGGCCGCAGCGGTAACTTTAATCGTGATGTGCTTGCACAGGCACTTACCGAACTTGAAGGTGGTGCTCGTGGTATTATTACCGCCACTGGCATGGCTGCCGTTCACCTAGTAACTCAACTGCTTAACCATGACGATACGCTGGTTATTCCACATGACTGCTATGGTGGTAGCTATCGCTTGTTTACATCGCTTGCAAAGCGTGGATTACTCAAATTAACAGTCTTGGATCTCACGCAACCTGAAAGTCTTGCGCAGCTGCAGCAGATCAAACCTAAATTAGTTTGGATTGAAACACCAAGTAACCCAATTTTGCGGTTAACGGATATAGAAGCTGTCGTAAATGCAGCACACGCTGTGGGGGCTTTGGTCGCCGCTGACAACACCTTCTTGTCTCCTGCATTACAAAACCCCATTGCCTTTGGCGTGGATGTCGTCGTGCATTCAACCACTAAATATATCAATGGTCATTCTGATGTAGTGGGGGGCGCGGTGATCGCGCGTACACAGGAATTGGGTGATGAGTTAGCTTGGTGGGCGAATAATATCGGTATTACCGGTGCACCTTTTGATAGTTACCTTACCCTACGTGGACTGCGCACCTTAAATGTGCGTTTACGCCAACATCAAGAAAATGCTCAGCTTATTGCAGAATATTTAGAAAAGTCGCCGTATGTTAGCCAAGTTTATTACCCTGGCCTTGAGTCGCATCCTCAACACGAACTTGCGAAAAAACAACAGCTCGGCTTTGGTGGCATGGTGAGCTTTGATATCAAAGGCGATCTGCAAACATCTGCGAAGTTTTTAACGTCTCTAACGCACTTTTCATTGGCAGAATCTTTAGGTGGGGTTGAGAGTCTTATTTGTCATCCAGCGACGATGACACACGCGGGTATGGATCCGCAAGCACGTTTAGAAGCGGGAGTGGGTGACACGTTGATTCGTATTTCTGTAGGCATTGAAGATGCACAGGATCTCATTGCAGATCTGGAAGCGGGATTTGCATGTATTGATGAAAGTCAGGCGAGTGATGATGCTAAGTCATTCAAATTAACGCCTGCACATACAGTAGCGTTGTGGTGAGTAAATGGCAAAAGTAGTACATAAGTTTGGTGGTTCGAGTTTAAGCTCGCCAGAGCGTTATCAGGCGGTTGCCAAGATAGTGTTAGAGCAATGTCAACTAGGTGACAGTGTTGTGGTTTCTGCTGCAGGAAAAACAACGAATACCCTAGTGAAGTTATGGCAAAGCTTTGAGCAGCAAGATGTTCGCGCATTCAACGATGTTTTATTACAAGTTGAAAATCATCAACGTGAATTAATTGATGCCCTGTTTGTAGGTGAACAACACAGTGTGTTACTCAAACAGCTTGTCAATGAGCTGCAAGCAATCGCTTCAGGACGAGAAGAACAGCATCTTCACTACGCGAGTTTACTTGCACATGGAGAGCTATGGTCGGCTCGTATATTAGCAAACTACCTAAGTTCTCAAGGTATCGAAGCCAAAGCTATCGACGCTCGTACGTTATTTGTACAACAAGAGGGGGTGTTACTACACGCCCATAACAAAGAAGCGTGCTATCGCGCAATTGATGATCACGCTATCTATATCGTTACCGGTTTTATTGCCGCAAATGCACAAGGTGAAACGGTGACTTTAGGCCGAAATGGCAGTGACTATAGCGCGACTTTGTTGGCAAGTTATCTTGATGCGGCTCAAGTATCAATTTGGACGGATACAACGGGTGTATTCAGCACTGATCCACGTAAAGTCGCCAATGCCATAAAATACACAAAGGTATGTCGTGGCCAAGCTGAATTACTCGCACGATTAGGTAATCCAGTACTACATGCAAAAACGCTGTCTCCACTTAAAGATACCGATATAAAACTGCAAGTTCGCAGCAGCTTTGACGCCGATGCACTTGGCACTGAGATAGTAAAGGCAGGCTATAGCAAAGAGAAGCGCTTTATTACCACTTTTGGACAACTTGACCTGTTACGCGTTGAGCAGCTAAAAAGTGGTGAAGTGAAACAGCTAAGCCAGCTTATTCAACATAGCATTCATCATTTTGTTAAAGGTGGAGAGGCACACTTACTGGTGCCATCTGAGTTTAGCCATGTTGTGATTAAAGCGCTGGATTCGCGAGCCAATATTATTGAGTCGCAAGTACAAGGCTTTGCTATTGTTGCCCCAAGTCAGGATGTTGCTGGCTTACATCAGCAAGCTCTGGAATTATTGGATGAACATGCGATTGTCACCCGTTTTGTGCTGCAAGAGCGCCATTACAGCTTAGTGTTAACCGATCAAGCAATTGATAGCGATCTACTTGCTATATTGCACGAACGTTTGGTCAATAAAGGCAGAGAGCTTGCTGTGATTGTAGCTGGTGTTGGCAATGTGGGTGAAGTGTTTATCGAACAATGTAAAAACCAAGTCGCTAAGCTGAGTGAGCACTTTGATCTTAAGTTGGTTGGCTTACTGCGTTCTAAGCAAATGTTGTTCTGTCCAAGCGGGTTGAATTTAGCATCGTGGCAACAGCAATGGCAAAATGAGGCCATCGAATATAATGAAGCAGAGCTATTCACTCGTATTAAAGAGCTAGATTACGAGCATAAAGTGGTGGTCGATATTACTGCGAGCGAGCGTTTCAGCGAGTTGTATCCGCAGTTTGTTGAACATGACTGCCATTTGATCAGCGCTAATAAATATGCCGGCACGGCACAACAAGGTTGGTACTCCAAGCTGCGTCAGCAGTTACAAGAGCGTAACCTGTTATGGCGTTACAACACCAGTGTTGGCGCAGGTCTACCCATTAACTTTGCGTTGGCTGATCTGCAAAATAGTGGCGATGAAGTGGTGAGAATTGAAGGCGTCTTTTCCGGCACTTTATCTTGGCTGTGTAGTCGCTATGATGGTTCTGAAGCATTTTCTGAGCTAGTGCTCGGGGCGCAAGAACTTGGTTTTACTGAGCCCGATCCGCGCGAAGATCTATCTGGCCGTGATATGCAGCGTAAGCTTTTGATCTTAGCAAGAGAGTTAGACATTGAACTTGAGCTTGACGATATTGAATTAGAGGCGTTAATGCCTGAGTCATTGAGTGTGGGTTCATGGCAAACGTTTTTAGAAAATCGCCAGCAACTCGATGACTTTTATGCGACACACTATGCAAAGGCCACAGCGAATGACGCTGCGCTTCGTTATACTGGTGCGCTTGAAATTGCAAGCAATGGCAAAGTCTCTGCAAAAGTAGGCATTGCACAGGTACCAAATGGCTCGGCAATCGCGAATTTAACGCCGGGTGATAATATTTTTGTGATCCACACTAAATGGTATGAACAAAACCCGCTGGTGATCCAAGGCCCGGGGGCAGGTAAAGAAGTGACAGCAGCGGGAATACATTCCGATTTATTCTGGCTGACGCAAAATCTAAAATAACTCTTTTAAGAAAATAGATATAATACAACTGGTATAAGACAAAAATGCCGATACATCTGTATCGGCATTTCTATTTTAGAATAACTCTTCGTGAGTCGGTAGCGGCGCGGTATCGTCAAACGGTGTGCTGCTATCCGTATCCAATACGTACTTGGTTGGGGCCGTACCTTGCTCGAAATATTCAAACCGAGATGTGTAATCGTTCTTGCGAGACAAAAGCCCTGTCTTTAAGTCAATCCGAGTTGAAATAAGCCCAGGAGGCGGCTCTATTGGAGCCAAAGGCTCGTCTTTAAGCGCCTCACGCATAAAGTCTATCCAAGCAGGTTGTGCTGAAATCGCTCCGGCTTCTGCGCCAACAAGTTGATTATTACCAAGGTTAGCGTTGTAGGCCGCACGACCCAAGGATTTACTCGCATCGTCAAAGCCAACCCAGACTGTGGTGAGGACATTACGGTTAAAGCCCGTAAACCAAGTATCTACTGAGTCATTGGTGGTACCCGTTTTTCCAGCAAGGTCACGACGTTTTAACCATTGACCACGCCAGCCTGTGCCGCTCCAGCCCGTATCGTGTTTCCAGCTACCACCACCCCAGATAGCACTGTGAAGCGCATCAGCAATCAGAAATGCGTTTTGCTCCGAAATCACTTGCGGTGCACAGCGCTCAGGTTGTTCTTCCATCTGCTGTTCGTCGCAGACCAATAGCGGCTCTGCAGAACCCAGCTCAGTGCCGAATGAGTCGGTAATTTTATCGATAAAATACGGCTCAATGAGGTGACCGCCGTTGGCAAAAGTGGCCATGCCGCGCGCCATTTCAATAGGAGTCAGTGCTGCACTACCAAGTGCCAACGACTCGCTGCGATTAATATCTGCGTCTTGGAAACCAAATTTAAGCAAATGATCAGCAGCCTTATTTATGCCAACGCCTTTGATCAAACGAACAGATACCACGTTTTTCGATTGTGCAAGCGCTCGGCGAATACGGATTGGGCCGTTATACACTTCAGGGCTATTCTTCGGACGCCAAGCCACGCCAACGCTTCTGTCCCAATGATTAATCGGGGCATCATTAAGAATGGTGGCTAGGGTATAGCCATTTTCTAATGCGGATGAATAAATAAAGGGTTTGATGTTTGAACCCACCTGACGCTTAGCTTGGGTAGCGCGATTGTATTGGCTAAGCTCAAAGCTGTAGCCACCCACAATCGCCTTTACACGCCCATCCTGCGGGTCGAGTGAGACGAGGGCACTGGATGCCTGTGGCAACTGACTTAACATCCAGCCGTCGTCTTGTTTACGGACAAACACTTGCATGCCCGGCGCGAGGATATCTGCGGTTGTTTTTGGTGGTAAGCTTTGACGCGTTTCACTGATGTATTGTCTGGCCCAACTTAAGCCTGACCATTCCAATGTAATTTGCTCACCGGTTTTTAAGAGCAGGTCGGCCGTTTTCTCTGCAATGCTTAGCACCACAGCTGCTTTTAACGGCCCAATTTCATTGACCTTTTTAAGGCGAGTAATAATGCCTTCATGGCTTAGCGGCGATTCCGTTTCAGCATGCCAATAGGTTTCTTCTGCGCCTCTAAAGCCGTGACGCATATCGTAGGCATGTAAATTATCAACTAATGCATGCTGAGCAGCCTGTTGCATGTCTGATTCCACACTGGTGTAAACTTTCATGCCAGAGTTGTAAGCCTTATCAGTACCATAACGCTCAACCATATAGGCGCGAACCATTTCAGAAATATAAGGTGCATACAGCTCGATTTCGGCGCCATGGAATTTAGCCGTGATAGGAGCTTGTGTTGCCTCATCATATTCTGCTCGAGTAATATACTTTTCTGCAAGCATTCGTCCGAGCACAACATTCCGGCGCAATTGCGCGCGCTCTGGGTTACGAATTGGATTTAACGCAGAAGGCGCTTTTGGCAGGCCTGCAATCATTGCCATTTCTGCTAAAGTTAATTCTGATAGTGAGCGACCGTAGTAGACTTGCGCTGCAGCACCGATACCAAAGGCGCGATTACCCAGTTCAATTTTGTTTAAGTAAAGCTCAAAAATTTCGTCTTTCGTTAATAGCTGCTCAATATGCAACGCAATAAAGATTTCTTTCACTTTACGAATATAGGCTTTCTCTCTTGTTAAGAAAAAGTTTCTGGCAAGTTGCATGGTGAGCGTACTGGCTCCCTGCTTTTTTTGTCCTGTGGTGATAAGCACTAAAGCGGAGCGGACGATACCTATCGGATCAATACCGAAATGATCGTAAAAACGGTTATCTTCTGTCGCTAAGAATGCCTTGCGCATGGGGAGTGGAACATCCTGCAAACGTACAGGGATCCTGCGCTTTTCACCAAACTGATTGATGAGTTTTCCGTCTCGTGTAAAGACTTGCATGGGTGTTTGTAGTTGAACATCTTTCAAAACCTCTACACTTGGTATGTCAGATTTGACATAATAATAAAGACTGATAAGTGTCAACACGCCTAAAAGGGTACAAACAAAAACGAATTGTAAAAATCTTTTCAATAATTTCACGGAATTATCCCTAGTTAGACTCCCAATTACAGGTAGACACTGCTAGTATATCTTGATTAAAAAACGATTAATATTTTTGTGTGCTAAATTTTTATGGTACACAGTCTTAAAAGGAAACGGGCGCTTCACATGCTGAGCCAACTACTAAAAAAACAAGCACCTCTGATGATAGGGATCGATATCGGTTCCCATTGTGTCAAAGCGGTGTTGCTGTCGAAGACAAGTTCCAGCTACCGAGTAGAAGCCGTTGCGATTGAACCTATTCCGAAAGGAGCAGTAAATGAAAGGGCCATTCAAGACATTGAAGCGATCGGCAACGCGATAACTAAAATGAAGCGGCGCATTCCAAAGCTCACGCAATATGCAGCAGTTGCCGTATCCGGTCAGACCGTGATTACAAAAGTGATCTTTATGGATGTGTCATTAACTGATGCTGAACTCGAGTCCCAGATAGCGATTGAAGCAGATAGCCTGATCCCTTACCCGTTAGATGAAGTTAGTCTAGATTTTGAAAAAATTGGAGTAAACGAAGCCGATCCGTCAAAAATGAATGTGCTGCTCTCTGCGGCTCGTACCGAAAGCGTGCAAGCACGGGTTGGCGCATTGGAAGAAGCGGGTTTCAAAGCGAAAGTTGTTGATGTAGAAAACTACGCACTAAGTAGAGCCATGGACGTCATTTACCCTGAACTGCCAAATGATGCCTTTGATAAAATCGTAGCAATGATAGATATTGGCGCAGTGCTTACGCTGATTAGCGTTATTCAATCTGGGAAAACGATTTACACTCGTGACCAAGTGTTTGGTGGTGAGCAATATACCAACAGCATTGTTGCTTATTACAACAAAACCTACGATGAAGCAGAACTGGCGAAAACGACGGGGGATTTACCTCCAAACTATACCTTTGAAGTCTTGGCTCCTTTCCAAACTTCTATGCTGCAGCAAATTCGTCGAGCAGTGCAAATGTTTATGACGACCAGTGGTAAAGATCATATCGATTACATCGTGTTGACGGGTGGAACGGCTTTAGTGGATGGCTTAGATAAACTGCTCATTGATGAGCTTGGGATCCACACAATAGTGGCAGACCCGTTTACTGATATGGAGATTGCACCAAAAGTAGATAGGCATGTGCTGCAAAAGCATAAAGCGCAATTCGCCTTAGCGACAGGCTTGGCATTAAGGAGCTTCTCATCATGCCACATATAAATTTGCTTCCTTGGCGCGAGCAGCAAAGGCAAGCGTCGCAACAAATCTTTTTGACTATCATTGCGGTGATCATCGCGGCTTGTCTGTTGTTAATGTACTTGCTTGGCAGCTTCTATGACGGCTTGAAAACCGGGCAAGAAATTAAAAACCGCTATCTCGAAAGTGAGATCACTCAACTAGATTCACGGATTGTCGCGATTAACGATCTGAATAAGCAAAAAGAAAATTTACAACGCCGTATTCGGCTTATTGAAGAGCTACAACTCAACCGTAGTCTCGGCACGCAAATTATCGATGAAATAGCACGAGTAGTTCCGGCTGGGGTTTATCTCACCAGTCTTGAACGACAAGACAATATGATCAAAGTCATTGGTCGGAGTGAATCAAACAACCGCTTATCGCAAATGCTACGACAAGTTGAATCATCATATTTAATAGAGCGGCCGGTGATCCAAGGCATAGTAGCCGGTGAGCAAAGTTCAAAATTACTGAGTGATTTTACGATGCATTTTTATATTAAGTCTCATGACGACATCCACTTAGCCGATAAAGCGAAATAGGGCGGAGGCACAGTGCATGAATTTTGACTTAAACAGTTTAAAAGAAATAGATTGGAATGAGCTGGAGCTCGATAATATTGGTCATTGGCCATTTCCTGTAAAAGTTTTATGCTCCGTTCTGGTGGTTTTACTAATGATGGTATTGGGTTATAACCTGATGGTCTCAAGTTCCATTGACCGCTACGACCAAGCGGTTAAAAAAGAGCAAGAGCTGAGAACGAGCTACCGGATTAAATACGCAAGAGCAAACAATCTAGAGCTATATAAACAGCAAATGATTGATATGGAAGCGCAATTCACTGAGCTGTTGAGACGACTGCCAAGCTCCAACGAAACGCCTGGACTACTTGATGATCTGACTTACGTTGGTACCTCAAGCGGATTAACCTTCCTAAAAATTGGCTGGATGCCAGAGGTACGTAAAGAGTTTTATACCGAATTGCCGATTAAGCTAGAAGTGATAGGTAAGTATCATGAATTTGGTCAGTTTGTGAGTAAGGTATCTGAATTACCTCGTATAGTCAGCCTACATGATTTTAGAATCGAAAATGCAGGAAATGGCGAGCTGGTATTTAGTGTTGTGGCAAAAACTTATCGTTATGAGCAAGGAGGTCAGAAATGATCCGACTGATGCTCTGCGTGACCTCGTTGATGTTCATCTCGGGTTGTAATGATAGTACTGCAGAACAAAAAGAATTTATTGATCAGGTAAAAGCAAGCTCAACACCAAAAATCGAGCCTATACCTGAAATGCAAAATTATGAGCCATTTAAGTATAGCGCTTCAGAATTGCGTAGCCCTTTTGTTGCGCCCCAGCCTGAAGTGATTGAAAATAAGCTAGTTCAAATTAAAAACTGTTTACACCCAGATCCAGATAGAGATCGCTATCCATTGGAGAAATTTCCGTTGGATAATCTACGTATGAAAGGCATTATTGCCAAGTCTGATGGTCGTTGGGCGCTAATCGAAGCGGCGACGCAAGGCTTGTATCGTGTAAAGCGTGGTGAATATATGGGCCTGTATCATGGCAAAGTGCTGAGTGTACATGCCGATCATTTAGAATTATTAGAATTGATCCCAGATGGAACGGGATGTTGGAAAGAAAGGCTAACAAAAGTGGAAATGTTAGAAGCGGAACAAGGTGGCACGAGTGAATACTAACAATAACGTTATAAAATCAACCATTAAAAGCACTCGAACATTATGGCGTTCTGTGCTCGGTGTTGCCTTAGTTGGCCTTTCGTCAATTACGCATGCCATTCCTATGTTGTATGACATTCGCTATAACCCCGTTCCGACAGGGGAAACTCAGCTACAACTGGTGTTTGATGAAAAACTCAATACAGAGCCACAAGTTCGTGTTGTCGGCGAAAGCACCAGTATTGAATTGTTTTTCCAGCAGGCTGAGTTTGAAGAAAGCTTAAAAGCTTTGAGTATTGATAAAGCTGGTATTCAAGGCATTACCAGTGAACTCAGAGATGGTGGTTTTGCCGTTTCCATCAACATGGATGAGCTGAAGCTATATAAAACCGAGGTTAAGAATAACCTTGTGATAGTGGAAGTGTCTAATAAACCGATTGTCTCTGAACAAGATCAAAGTCAAAAAGTCACTGCGTTTATCAACCAAATTCAAGCTATCGATTTTCGTCGCGGTGAGAAAGGTGAAGCTAAAGTACTTGCGTTTCTTGAGCACAATCAAGCGGCCATCGATGTACAAGAGCGCGGTGGTAAAATCATTGCGGACTTCCACCATATCGATATTGCAGAAGACCTGCTATACGAACTCGATGTGTTAGATTTTGGCACTGTGGTATCTCGCATAGAAACCTTTAAAGAAGACAATAAAAGCCGCATTGTGATTGAGCCAAATGCGGCATTCAAGTTTACCTATCAACAGCTTGATAACATCTTTACCTTATCAGTTGAAAAAGACGAAGGTAATAAAACCTTTGGCGATAAAAAAGAATATAAAGGTCAGCCGATCACGTTGAATTTTCAGGATATTCCAATTCGCTCCGTACTACAGATCATCGCCGATACAAACAACTTTAACCTAGTAACGAGTGACACCGTATCTGGCAATATAACCTTGCGTTTAGATGGTGTACCTTGGGATCAAGCGCTTGATGTTGTGTTACGTGTGAAAGGGCTAGATAAGCGTATGGATGGCTCTATTTTGATGGTCGCGCCATCTGAAGAGCTCGCTGCTAGAGAAGCCAAGGAATTACAAGCGCGTCAGCAAGTCGAAGAGCTGGAACCATTATATAGCGAGTATATTCAACTTAATTACGCGAAAGCGGAAGAGTTTGCTGACTTACTCAAAACCGATATCAACTCTATTATTAGTCATCGTGGTAGTGTATCGGTTGATAAACGTACTAATACTTTATTAATTAAAGACACCTCACGCAGTATTGAAAGTGTTCGTCGGATGGTTGAAACCTTAGATGTGCCGGTAAAACAGGTGCGTATAGAGTCACGCATGGTTACTGTAGATGACACAGTACAAGAAGACTTAGGTGTCCGCTGGGGCTTTAGCGATCAGCAAGGCAGTGATGCCATCTCTGGTACGCTAGACGGTGCGAATGCGCTATCCAATGGCAATATTCCGTCTTTGGAAAACCGCTTAAACGTTAATTTAGGCGTAAAAGGAGTCCCTGCTGGCAGTATTGGTATGCACATTGCGAAATTAGCTGATGGCACTTTGATAGATCTTGAGTTGTCTGCACTGGAGCAAGAAAATAAAGGTGAGATAATCGCGACGCCAAGCATCACGACAGCTAACCAGAAAAAGGCGCGTATCGAGCAAGGTACAGAGATTCCTTACGTAGAGGCATCATCAAGTGGTGCAACGACGGTGAGCTTCAAAAAAGCGGTTTTAAGCTTGGAGGTGACACCGCAAATCACACCTGATAATAAAATAATTCTCGACTTAGTGATTACACAAGACACTAAAGGTGATACCGTGCAAACGCCAAATGGCCCGGCGACGGCAATCAATACCCAAGAGATCCAAACACAAGTACTGGTCGAAAATGGTCAAACTATCGTACTGGGTGGTATCTATCAGCAAGAAGTGAAAACGGCAGTAAGTAAGATCCCAATTTTGGGCGATATCCCATATTTAGGTCTATTGTTTAAGAACTCTCGTGATATTAATGAAAAGCGAGAATTGCTGATATTTGTGACGCCTAAGATCATTCAAGACAGTTTATAGGCCCGTTGACAGTAAAAGTATTGCGCTTTTTGCGTGGTTTGACTTGAAATTGTTCACGGATTACTGAGATAATCCCCTCCTTAATTTTGGGGCCAGGTCGTTAGGCGGGGTTTTATTTCAAATTTTAGAGTTCGTTTGTACTAAAAAGATATGGCTGAGAAACGTAATATATTTCTAGTAGGCCCGATGGGGGCTGGTAAAAGCACGATTGGTCGTCACATTGCAGATCAATTACACCTTGAATTTTTCGATTCGGATCAGGAAATTGAGCGCCGCACAGGTGCCGATATTTCTTGGGTGTTCGATATCGAGGGCGAAGAGGGGTTCCGCAAGCGTGAAGAAAGCGTCATCTCTGACCTAACAGAAATGCAAGGCATTGTGTTAGCGACAGGTGGTGGCTCTGTGATCAGCAAAGAAGTGCGCAACAAGTTGTCTGCGCGCGGTATTGTTGTTTACCTAGAAACGCCGATCGAAAAACAGGTAGCTCGTACTCAGCGTGATAAGCGTCGTCCATTACTACAAACCAGTGAAGACTCACGTGACGTACTAGAGCGCTTAGCTGATGAGCGTGAACCACTATATAGAGAAGTGGCAGATCACGTTGTTCGCACGGATGAGCAAAGCGCTAAAGTAGTTGCAAACCAAATTATTGAAAAATTAGATTTCTAATATAACAACACCGTAGGAGGGACGCCATGCTTGAATTAAAGGTTGATTTAAACGAGCGGAGCTATCCCATCTTTATCGGTGAACATCTCTTATCTGATGAAGGACGACTTAAGCAGTATGTTGGGCAAAGTCGTCCTGTTATCATCACCAACACCACCATAGCACCTTTATATTTAGACAATCTTTTAGCGATATTTGACGCTCAAAAACCGCTACATTTTGTTATCCCTGATGGTGAACAATACAAATCGCTAGAATGGTTTGAAAAGATCTCTGCCTTTTTGCTCGAGCATAATTGTGGTCGTGATACGTGTTTGATTGCCCTCGGTGGCGGTGTGGTTGGCGATTTGACTGGTTTTGTTGCGGCATGCTACCAGCGTGGTGTTCCGTTTATTCAAATCCCTACGACTTTGCTGTCACAAGTAGATTCATCGGTTGGTGGTAAAACAGCGGTAAATCATCCGCTAGGTAAAAACATGATTGGTGCTTTCTATCAGCCAAAAGCGGTTTTTATCGACACCAAGACCTTAAGTACATTGCCTGCAAGAGAGTTTGCTGCGGGTATGGCTGAAGTCATTAAATATGCGTTGATCTATGACGCATCTTTTCTTGATACATTAACGTATCAGCATCCTCAGCTCAGCGCACTAGATGCTGAAAGCCTTCAACAAGTTATTTATAAGTGTTGTGCGATAAAAGCCGAGATCGTCGCCAAAGACGAAACCGAAGCGGGATTGCGTGCATTACTTAATCTGGGTCACACCTTTGGCCATGCGATTGAAGCGCAAATGGGCTATGGTAATTGGTTGCATGGTGAAGCCGTTGCTGCCGGTATGATGATAGCTGCAAATTTGGCTTGTCAGCGCGGCGCGCTTAGTACTACTGATGTTGAAAAGATCCGTCGTGTTATTGCGCTTTATCAATTACCGACAGAAGCGCCAAGCGAGATGACCGCAGCGCAGTTTTTACAACATATGCGCAAAGACAAAAAGAACAAACAAGGCAAAATTCGCTTTATTCTTCCTACGCAACTAGGCCAATGTGCGCTAGTGGATGATGTTAGCGATGAAACCGTGGTTACTCTAATAGGTCGTTAAATGCAGTCGCAAATTTTACCAAGCAGAGCTGCATTGGTAGATAGAATTGCTATGCAATTCGACTATGGCCAAAACCTGATAACCTTAGTCGGCTCTTCAGGTCTTGGTAAAAGCTACCTTGCGGAATCGTTTCTTACTGATAAATACCCAGACTTTAACAAAGCGTTTGTAAAGCTGACTGCCAATACTCAAGAGTTTGATGTGGTACACCAGCTGCTTGAGCATAGCTTTCGCAGTCCTCTCATTGATCAGAAGTTATCTCTAAGTGAAAACTTCATGTTGCTCCATGATGAACAAGCTTGTGGACCATGCTTATGGGTGTTAGACAACGTCAGGCATTTAACCCAAGAGCTTGCGGAACAACTACAAAAGCTCGCAAAATCTTCTCGCGAAACAATTTACATACTCGCTACGGCGCAGCAGCCTCAGCTGATCCCTGAAAGTCTGGATATTCATATCGAGCCTTTATCCGTGCTCGAGAGTAAGCGCTTGATGAGCATGTTTTACAAAGACTTACCGCCTGACGAAGATCCTATTTTTAATACGTTTGTTGCTGAAGCTCGAGGTAATCCGAGTGTTTTACTTTCTTGGCAGCCACAGCAGCAGAGTCTAAATTTACGTGAACAAAGCTCCAAAGTAGGTAGCAAATCACAATGGCAATGGTATGTCATTGCGCTTTGTTTGGTATTAACAGCGTTAATGGTTGCTTTAGTGTATAAGCAAGAATTAAAACGATACTGGGCGCCAACTCAAGATAATGAAGAAACAGTAGCCACCGCTATTGATGCGCAAGTGGTATTTGAGGCGCCAAATACCACAGTTGAAAAAGTTGAAATTGAAAACGACGTGCAACCAGAGTTGCCAACCGAAGCGCCAACGCAAGTCGAAACAGCGCCTGTTGGCAGTATTTTATCTGCACTAACCGAAACAAAAGAAGATACGACAAACAACAATAACGCACTATCAGAGCAAGCGGTTACACCTGAAAAAGCCGATGTTGATAGTACTCCTGCCACTTTATCGCCAGTAACAGAGCTTCAGCACGCGGAGCCTGAACTATTGACGGGAAACCCTTGGTATCTCAGTCGCTCAGATGGTGAATGGGTGATCCAGTTACTTGCAGTGACAGAAAGTGAGATTGCAGCTGGGTTTATGGCGGAGCATAACGAGGTAGTAACACAGCAGTTTACTGTTTTAAGAAATGGCCGAACTTGGTTTGTAGTTACTACTGATGCTTACCAGAGTTTGGCATCTGCGAAGCAAGCAAAGGCAGTATTGCCAGAAGCGCTACAAAAAGGTCAGCCATTTTTTAAGAGAATGAGTAAAATTAAACAAGAAATTACTCAGTCTCTCGGTAATTAGCCACATTTAGTGTAAAATCGCGCAACCACTCACGACATAGAACGAGCATGCAACAAAAGACTAGAGCCTTCTTAAAATGGGCAGGCGGAAAATACAGCTTAGTAGAAGATATTTCTAAGCGCCTACAAGCAGCAAGTAATGAAGCCGACACGCTAGTAGAACCTTTTGTTGGAGCGGGATCTGTTTTCCTTAACACTCAGTTTAAGCATTATGTCTTAAATGACATTAACGCTGATCTTATCAACCTGTATAAAGAGTTGAAGCGTATTCCTGATGAATTTATCAGTGACGCTAAAAGGCTATTCGTCGAGCTGAATAACCATCCAGATGCGTATTACGCGTATCGACAACAGTTTAACGAAAGCATTGATGTGTATGAGCGTGCGATTCTATTTCTATATATGAACCGCCATGGCTACAATGGTTTATGTCGTTATAACCTCAAGGGGATCTTTAACGTCCCTTTTGGTAAATACAAAAAGCCTTACTTTCCAGAGCGCGAGTTATATGTGTTTGCTGAAAAGGCTCAACAGGCTACTTTCACCTGTCAAAGTTACAGCCAAGTATTTGAAACCATGCCAAAGAATGCGGTAGTGTATTGCGATCCTCCGTATGTACCTTTGAGCAAAACTGCGTCATTTACTAGCTATGCAAAAGGTGGGTTTAACTTAGACGATCAAGCACAGCTGGCGAATCTTGCGGAAACTGCGGCTTTTGAAAAGCAAACGCCAGTGTTAATCTCCAATCACGATACGGTGTGGACACGAAAGATTTACAATCAAGCGAAGCTAGATGTGATAAAGGTGAAACGTACAATTAGCCCAAAGGGTAATGGGCGGAATAAAGTTGACGAGCTAATGGCGCTATATCACCGTTCGTAATTTACAGCGACATAAAGGACTAAGCCAAAACTACACCATTTACAAACCAAATTAAGCCAATGACAAAAGCGGCGACAAAAACGATGCCCGCAAAAGCAAACGGCCAAAAATGCTTTTTGTTAAAGTCATATGCTTGTTTTTGACCGCTCTGCACACCAAACATTGCCGCACAGACACTTTGAATTAACGCGAATTTACTATTGGAAGAAGCCATAGTGTTTACCTCTTACCAGTTGATTGGCTCAACTGGTATTAGTAAGGAGATGAAACTTTACTACTGCTTTGATTGTCTTTAGAGCCAAGTAATAACTCAAGCAAATCCAAATAATGGAATTGCCCACTCGAACTACCGCCAGTCAACCACGCAGCCCAACTGGTGTGCGCTTCTTGCTGACATTCCACTGCATTTATTCGACTGCTTAAATTGCCAGTGCTACAAGCGCATGCGGAGTAATTTGCGGCAAGACTTTCATCATTGTCGAAAGAAAATACCCCTGCCGACACGGCTAATACCGTCCCAAGCAGAGCAATCCGTGCTTTATATCTAGAAACCATAACCCTATCCCCAGAAGTTAAATATCACATAATGATACACAATGTTCGTTTATTGCACAATCATAAAGCGCCTTAAATCGCAGACATTTTGGGCAATTTACGGTACAGTATCGCGGTCTTACGTTTAGGGGAAAAGTATGTCTGATTTTTTAATTGCACCATCCATTCTATCCGCAGATTTTGCGAGGTTAGGCGAAGATGTTGAAAAGGTACTGACAGCAGGTGCCGACGTGGTTCATTTCGATGTAATGGATAATCACTATGTGCCAAATTTAACTTTTGGTCCAATGATTTGTGACGCATTAAGAAATTACGGAATTACTGCTCCTATCGACGTACACTTGATGATAAAGCCTGTAGATAGTCTAATTCCCGAGTTTGCTAAAGCCGGAGCGAGCATTATTACATTTCACCCAGAGGCCAGCGAGCATATAGACAGAAGCCTTGCGCTGATTAAAGAGTCAGGTTGTAAAGCTGGCTTGGTATTTAATCCGGGCACACCGCTGCATTATCTTGATCATGTGATGGATAAAATTGATCAAATCCTCTTGATGTCAGTAAATCCGGGCTTTGGTGGCCAAAGTTTTATCCCACATACACTTGAGAAATTAAAAGAAGCGAGAGCACGCATTGACGCTTCCGGTCGCGATATTCGTCTTGAAGTGGATGGGGGGATTAAGGTGGACAACATTGCTGAAGTTGCAGCTGCCGGTGCAGACATGTTTGTTGCGGGTTCCGCTATCTTTAATCAACCCGATTACAAAGCGGTAATAGACGCCATGCGTCAAGAATTAGCAAAGGTAAAATAATGCGTTTTGAGGGTATTTTATTTGACCTCGATGGCACGTTAGTTGATAGCGTCGAGGATATGTATATGGCGCTCAATTTAACGCTGTCTGAGCTTGCTCATCCAATTGTTAGTCATGCTCTAGTGCGTGAATGGGTAGGTAACGGCATCGATATGTTAGTAAAAAGAGGCCTAAGCGGTAGCCATGAAGTTAGCGAAGACTTATCCGAAAGTTTAGCGTACACCGCCATTGAGCGTTTTAAAGTGCATTATGACGAATTAGTTGGTCAGTATGCGGGTTTGTATCCGCATGTTGAGACGGGGTTATCTGCATTTGCCACAGTCCCAAAAGCCATCGTGACCAATAAAAATCGTGCATTTACGCTAAAACTGCTGGATAAATTAAATCTCACTTCGCATTTTGATTGTATCGTCTGTGGTGATGACACTGACAAAAAGCCGTCACCAGCTCCGCTATTGCTGGCAGCCGAGCGTCTTGGTGTATCAGCGGATAAGCTAATCATGGTTGGGGATTCTAAAAGCGATATTTTGGCCGCTCAGGGCGCTAAGATACCTGTGATTGCGCTAAATTATGGGTATAATCAAGGATTCGATTTGAAAGAGTTCAATCCACAGTACCTTTGTGATGGATTCTTAGATATTATTCCCATTATCAATCAACGTTAATTCAATGAAGAAATAAAGGAACGACATGAGTAAACCTGTAGTATTAAGTGGTATTCAGCCAACCGGTGGTATGACAATAGGCAATTACGTAGGTGCCATTAACCAGTGGCTTAAACTACAAAACGATCATGATTGTTACTTTATGTTGGTTGACTTGCATGCCATTACGGTTCGCCAAGAGCCACAGCAACTACGCGATCGCGTATTAGACGGCGTAGCACTATATACTGCTTGCGGCATCGACCCAGATAAATCGTCACTTTTTGTGCAATCACAGGTTCCTGAGCATGCTCAACTAGGTTGGGTGCTGAACTGTTATGCACAAATGGGTGAGTTAAACCGCATGACGCAGTTTAAAGATAAGTCAGCAAAGCACGCCAATAACGTAAATGTTGGCTTATTCGCCTATCCAGTATTGCAAGCTGCGGATATTTTATTGTATCAAGCGGATCAAGTACCGGTTGGTGAAGACCAAAAGCAACACCTTGAGTTGACCCGCGATATTGCAACGCGCTTTAACAACTTGTACGGCGATGTCTTTAAGATCCCAGAGCCTTATATTCCAGAGTTTGGCGCTCGTGTTATGAGTTTGCAAGACCCGAGCAAGAAGATGTCAAAATCAGACGAAAACCCAAATGGTTTTGTGATGCTGTTGGACGAACCGAAGAAGATAGAGAAAAAGCTGAAAAAAGCGGTAACGGATTCAGATGAGCAAGCACGCATTTACTTTGATCGTGTTGAAAAGCCAGGAGTATCCAACTTACTGACTCTACTAAGTGTTGCAACTAAACGCTCAATTGAAGAGTTAGTGCCAGAGTACGAAGACAAAATGTACGGCCATTTGAAGAAAGACACTGCCGATGCGGTAGTGAATATGCTTGAGCCTATTCAAGCGCGCTTTAAAGAAATCCGTGAAGATCAAACTCTGCTGAACGAAATCATGAAAAAAGGTGCGGAAAAAGCAAGTATTCGTGCCGAAAAAACGCTTAAAGCTGTGTATGACGCCGTCGGTTTTATTCCTCGCGGTTAATAAAACACAAAGAAAGACACCATTTATGGTGTCTTTTTGTATTACAAGGGCCTATTGCCCCTTGGTTTAAAGCAGATACTAGATATAAGAAAACCCTCCTGTTGAGTTCGTGATAAAATAGACTTATAACGAACATCTTTACCCTAGTGGCGAATAGGCTGCTTGGTTCTTTTAGTGGTACCTACATGCTGTTGATGATTGATAACTATGATTCCTTTACTTACAACCTAGTGCAGTATTTTCAGCGCTTAGACGTGGATGTGCTGGTAAAGCGGAATGATGAAATCAGCGCCTCACAAATCAAGCAGCTTAATCCCAAATATGTTGTGCTATCTCCTGGCCCTTGCAGTCCTGATGAAGCGGGGATCTCGCTTGAAGTCGTAAAACGTCTACAGGGACAAATCCCTATTCTCGGCATTTGCCTTGGTCATCAAACTATTGCACAAGCTTTAGGTGGCAAAGTCATTCGCGCAAAACAAGTGATGCATGGGAAAACGTCTCAAGTGCACCATAACAATATAGGCGTATTTCAAGGCCTGCCATCACCATACGAAGTATGCCGCTACCACTCTTTGGTTGTTGAGCAAAGTAGCTTACCAAAGTCTCTAGCCGTAACGGCTTGGACACAGACACAAGAGGGGGTGCGTGATGAAATTATGGGACTTTTGGCATCCGATAGAGCACTTGAAGGTGTGCAATTTCACCCAGAAGCTATCCTCACTGAACACGGCTTAGCATTACTTGATAACTTTATAAAACGCTTCTAAAGTTTAAACAAAACCAACAGGATTTCGCCTAGGTGTTATACATCCATATTCGCTGCGTTTTTGTTGGTTAGACTAGTTTTTGATACGTAACTTTTTGATTCTATTGTGCGCAATATCAAATCATAATATTGCTTTTACTGGTATAATGTTAATCAGTAAGACGATTCTGTTGAGTGCTTAACTCAGTGTTTTTCCTTTAGATAAGTAGCATGCATGACGCAAGAAAATAAGCAAATTAGAATGGCACAAGCGCTATCCGAGCGTGCCCATGACCTTCTTATCAGCCTCAACTTTGCGCAAAAGCAAATAGGCTATATCCATACATTTGATATTAGCTATGGGGAGAATATCGCACAGCGCACTATGCTAGAGGTGGAAATTGCAGCGGCTGCAAAACGCCAAGAAAGCAGCACAAGCCATCACAAATATATTGCCAAAGCGAGTAAGCATCTACATTCCGTTATCGAAGAAGCCATTACAAAGCAACTGCATGACCTTGATAATATCTATCATGAAGTCATTGGCATTCAAGACTCCGTTCCTGCAATTTTAGACATTCTTGCCGTGCGCTCAGCTTCAGTTGGGCGTTTAGAACCTTTGGTTAATGACTTAAGTTGGTTGGGTCGTGAGCTGGTTTCGCTAGTCAACTTGCCACAGTATCGCAAAAAAAACAGTAAAGGCACGTCCATTAAGGTCGACACGCCGGCATTAGCATTAAGGTATTTAGGCCTTGAGAACTTGCAAATGGTGATCCCGACAATGGCGGTAAGACACTGGATGCCGCATGCTACAGAACCATTTGGCTTAATGAAGCGTAAATTACGCGAGCTGAGCATGAGCACGGCCATTGCGGCAAAAGAGCTGGCACCATTTTTTGGGGTAAAAGAACAGCATGCGTTTACTTTAGGCATGTTACTAGAGCTTGGGAAAGTGGCCTTGATCCGTCTTTATTTACGCACCTTTGAAAAGGTGTGGCAAGCCAAGGTGCAAATAGCACGAGACAAAAAGCAAAAAGACCTACACACCGCATTAATGGAGTTATCTCCTGATCCGTTATTTTTACGTAACTTGTTGATAGAACATTCAGCAGAGATTTCACGTAAGCTAATTGAAAAAATGGAGTTACGTTATTTACCCTTTAATGCCGTCATGGAAGAGTATGCGCAAACTTATCTACCAAATGCGCATAAAAACATTGCCGACCCATTACCACTGACACAAGTGATGCAAAAAGCCTATGGCTACGCACAACTGCTTGTTTTAAAAGATAGCCAGTTAATTGAAGACGACGAAGCCGAGATTTTGCTCAATCATTTAGAACTTACCGAGGAAATGCGTCAGCAATTGGCAAAATGTGCGTTCCATAACCTGCAGTTGACGATTTTGTAAAAAAAATTGAAATTTTTTTTGCGACTATTCATTCAAAACCTAATCTTAAATGATCTGTGCAAGGCTGCACGGCGCTTGCTTTGCCCTAAATATCTGCCCTAGATAGTTATTCACTTGAGTTGAGAATATATGTTAAACCCTTGAATACTAAGGGCTGAGAACGTGGTATAAGTGAGACAAATGGCGCTTTTTCTGGAATAATGAGCGTATGAATTTTGTGCCATCAAGGGGCGGGTCAAAATACATAGCACCGAATTGGTGTGAATAAATATCCTATCAAGTGGCGGCAACGCGCCGACCTCCAAAAGGAAATGACTCCTTGTTTGCACTTTCACTCACCAAATATGAGGAAATAAAATGACTATCAATCGTGAATTGTTTGACGACGTAATGGTACCTAACTACGCACCTTCAGCGGTAATTCCAGTGAAAGGTGAAGGTTCTCGAGTATGGGATCAGGAAGGTCGTGAGTACATCGACTTTGCTGGTGGTATCGCAGTTAACTGTCTAGGTCATTGTCACCCAGCTTTGGTGGGCGCGCTTAAAGAGCAAGGCGAGAAAATTTGGCATCTATCTAACGTGATGACCAATGAGCCTGCACTACGTTTAGCGAAAAAGCTAACTGATGCCACGTTCGCAGAAAAAGTCTACTTTGCAAACTCAGGTGCAGAAGCGAACGAAGCGGCGCTTAAACTAGCACGCCGTTGGGCACTAGATAAGTTTGGTGCTGAAAAGTCGCAAATCATCTCTTTCAACAAAGGTTTCCACGGCCGTACTTTCTTCACTGTAACTGTAGGTGGTCAAGCTGCATACTCTGATGGCTTTGGTCCAAAGCCGGGCGACATTGTTCACACAGACTATAACGATTTAGCGGCATTTGAAGCGCTTATTTCAGACAACACTTGTGC
This sequence comes from Pseudoalteromonas sp. OF5H-5, assembly GCF_021530695.1. Taxonomy (NCBI): domain Bacteria; kingdom Pseudomonadati; phylum Pseudomonadota; class Gammaproteobacteria; order Alteromonadales; family Pseudoalteromonadaceae; genus Pseudoalteromonas; species Pseudoalteromonas sp. OF5H-5. Next base: position 240,293 of record NZ_JAKGBF010000007.1, on the reverse strand, counting down.
CGTGATGATGGAGCCGCTACAAGGCGAAGGTGGTATCATTTCACCAACGGCTGAGTTTGTAAAAGGTGTTCGCGAGCTGTGTGACAAGCACAACGCGCTACTTATTTTTGATGAAGTGCAAACTGGTGTTGGCCGTACTGGTGACCTGTATGCATACCAAGGTTTAAACGTAACTCCTGATATTTTAACAACGGCTAAAGCACTTGGCGGTGGTTTCCCTATCGGCGCGATGATCACAACAACTGAAATTGCTGCACACCTAAAAGTGGGAACTCACGGTTCTACATACGGCGGTAACCCGCTGGCGTGTGCGGTTGCAGAAGCGGCATTTGACACAGTAAACACAACAGCAGTACTTGATGGCGTAAAAGCAAAAGAGCAGCTGTTCCGTGAACTACTAAACGACATCAACGAAAAGTACAACGTATTTACCGAAGTACGTGGTAAAGGTCTATTGCTTGGTGGAGTAGTCACTGAAAAGTACGAAGGCAAAGCAAAAGAATTCTTGGTTGAAGGTATCAAGCAAGGCGTGATGTCACTGGTTGCAGGTGCAAACGTAGTACGTTTCACTCCATCTCTAGTTATTCCAGAAGCTGACATCCGCGAAGGGATGGCACGTTTTGAAAAAGCCGTTGCTACGGTAGTTGCTAACAACGCTTAATACTGGTTGCAAGGTCACCTTTTGGTGGCCTTGTTGTTATCCACATTTTTGAGGAGTAAGCGGGCTCATGATGATCCTTCGCCCAATCCAAGAAAGCGATTATCCAGCGCTTTTAAACATTGCTCACGAATCAGGCCACGGTTTTACCTCTTTGCCTGTTAACGAAGAGCTATTACAGAAGAAGATTGCACGCTCAGTTGCTTCCTTTGGCAAGCAAGCTGACAAGCCTTTTGATGAAGGCTATTTATTTGTATTAGAAGATACTGAAACAGGCGAGGTGGTTGGTACCAGCGGTATCGAAGCTGCGGTTGGTTTAGATGATGCGTTTTATCATTATCACCTAAGCAAAGTGATCCACTCTTCACGCACACTCGATGTTTATAAAGCAGTGGATATTTTAACGCTATGTAATGACTACACTGGCGCGACGGAATTATGCACCCTGTTTTTAAAAGATGGCTATCGCAAAGGCGCAAACGGCAAACTGCTATCTCGCTCTCGCTTTATGTTTATTAACCAACATCGTGCTCGTTTTGCTGAAACCGTTATCGCGGAAATGCGTGGTGTTTCTAACGAGCAAGGCGAAAGCCCGTTCTGGCAATGGCTTGAAGAGCATTTCTTCTCGATGGATTTCCCGACAGCGGATTATCTAACGGGTATCGGCCAAAAGGTCTTTATTGCTGAATTAATGCCAAAGTACCCAATCTACGTGAACCTGCTTAGTAAAGAAGCACAAGCGGTGATTGGTGAAGTTCATGACAATACGCGTCCTGCGATTGAGCTACTAAAAAGCGAAGGTTTCACATTTAATGGTTATGTTGATATCTTCGACGCGGGTCCAACGGTAGAAGCAAAAGTGGGGAACATCCGCACGGTTCGCAATAGTGAAACTCGTACTGTGAAAATAGGCGAAAGCAACGGTGGATTCCCTGTTATGGTCGCAAATGGTAAACTTGTTGATTATCGCGCGACAGTAATTGAGTTAGCCCTGACTGATGGCAATGAAGTTACGCTTGCTCCACATGTTGCCGCGGCGCTAAAAGTTGAAGAAGGCGATCAAGTAAGCCTAGTAAAGATTTAAGATTGGGAACAGATTATGACAACACATGCAGCACAACTAATAAATGGTGAGTGGATTGCAGGACAAGGCGCAAGCTTTAGCTCTGTAAACCCAGCAAACAACGACGTTATTTGGAGCGCAAACGCAGCTACTGCTGAGCAAGTTGACGGCGCGGTAAAAGCGGCTCGTGAAGCTTTCTATTCATGGAGCGACATGAGCTTTGAAGCGCGTCTAGAAATTGTTAAGCGTTTCGCTGAAGTATTAAAAGAAAATAGCGAAGAGCTGGCTATTGCAATTGCTAAAGAAACGGGTAAGCCACTTTGGGAAACTCGTACAGAAGCGGGTGCTATGGTAGGTAAAATCGCGATTTCTGAGAAAGCCTATCAAGAGCGTACAGGTGTTGTTGAAAATCCAATGCCAGTTGGCCGTGCCGTGATCCGTCACAAGGCACATGGTGTAGTTGCTGTATTTGGCCCATATAACTTCCCTGGTCACTTACCTAATGGTCACATCGTACCTGCGCTACTTGCTGGTAACACGGTTATCTTTAAGCCATCTGAACTAACGCCATATGTTGCTGAGCTAACGCTTAAATACTGGCAACAAGCGGGTCTTCCTGCTGGCGTGATTAACCTAGTTCAGGGTGAAGTTGAAACAGGTAAAGCACTTGCGTCACACGCGGGTATTGACGGCTTATTCTTTACTGGCTCTTCTCGTACGGGTCACTTGCTACATGAGCAATATGCAGGTCAACCGGGTAAGATCCTAGCGCTTGAAATGGGCGGTAATAACCCACTCATCGTAAAAGACGTAGCGGATACCAAAGCGGCAGTACACGACATTATTCAATCTGCGTTTATCTCAAGTGGTCAACGTTGTACTTGTGCTCGTAAACTATTCCTTCCTGCGGGTGAACAAGGTGACACAATCCTTGAGCAACTGATCAAAGCAACTAAAGCGATTAAAGTGGGTAACTTTGACGATGCAGATCAACCGTTCATGGGCTCAATGATCTCAAATGCAGCAGCCGCTGGCATGGTAAAAGCACAGCAACAGCTTGTTGAGCTCGGTGGTGAGTCGCTTATCGAGCTGACGCACACAGAAGGCACAGGCTTTGTGACGCCAGGTATCATCGAATGTACTAACATTGCAGATTTCCCTGATGAAGAGCACTTTGGTCCGCTGTTAAAAATATTCCGTTACACAGACTTTGACGCTGCTATTGAAAAAGCGAACGAGACAAGCTTTGGCTTATCAGCAGGTCTGCTTGGCGACAACGAAGCTGACTACGACCGTTTCTTACGTCGTATTCGCGCAGGTATCGTAAACTGGAACCGCCCAATCACTGGCGCTTCAAGTGCAGCTCCGTTTGGTGGTATCGGTGCATCAGGTAACCACCGTGCAAGTGCATACTACGCGGCAGATTACTGTGCATACCCAGTGGCTTCTGTGGAACTAGAAAAGGTAACTTTACCTTCTAGCTTGAGCCCAGGTTTATCTTTGGATTAAAATGCCAATATTGAGGTTTACTCAATAAAAATTGATAAGAAAAGCAGCTTCGGCTGCTTTTTTGTGTCTAGTTGACTACAAAAGTAGCAATCGAAAAAACTTTCTGCTTAAATCAATAGGAGATGTCTTTGATAGGTTCGGGTGAGCAAAGTATGGTTTTAGATAAACAAGGGTACGATGATTTAGTCATGTATTTGACGCAAAACTTAGCCTTGTTTGAGAAGTCTGGGACGGTTGAACCAGGGGCTCCAACAGTCATGGAATTAATCGAAGATGTGATCGCTGAAAACGTTATCCGTATATGCGAGCAGCACACTGAGTTATCTACAGAGCAGCGCAGCATGATCGTGCGTGAGGTAGATGGCATTGTGTACGACTTACAAGAAGTGCTATCAAGTGTTGTTGATAGACGTGTCACCGTAGAACAAAAAGAGTTTATCGAAGAATTCGCAGGTTTGGTCAAAAACCTGTTTGATTCTGCTGTATAGCTTGGCACAATCACTATCGACAGTGTAGAAAACACACTTAGAGGCAATTCTAGGTTTAAGATACACCGCCATTTGGCGGTGTTATGCTTTATAGAGGATAACTATGTTAGCTAGCGTAAAATGGGTTGAAGGAGATACCTTTATCGGTCGCTCTGCGTCGGGACATAATGTGGTATTTGATGCCGGTTCAGACAGTGCTGCGCCAAGTCCAATGGAGATGGTATTAATGTCAGCGGGATGTTGTTCGTCAGTCGATGTAGTCAGCATTCTACAAAAGGCGCGTCAGGATGTGACCGACGTGGAAGTAAAATTAACCGCAGAGCGCGCAGAAAGCGCACCTCGGGTTTTTACCAAGATCAATTTACACTTTGTGGTGAAAGGGCGTAATGTCTCTGAAAAACACCTAGAAAGAGCCGTAAGTTTATCCGCTGAAAAGTATTGTTCAGTGGCATTAATGCTTGAAAAAGCAGTAGAAATTACGCATAGCCATGAAGTGGTTGAAATTGACGAAAAATAACGCTTTTTCATAGCGCTATTTTCGTATAAAATCCGCGAACTTTTGTTTCTGCAGCGCAGATTTTTTGTATTAAGGTGGGTCTATCGTGAACAAGCCCTTTGATAAAATTAAACTCCATGGCTTTAACAACTTAACTAAGAGTTTAAGCTTTAGCATTTACGATATTTGCTACGCCAAGACCGAGCAGCAACGTAAAGAATATCTAGAATATATCGATGAGCAGTATAGTGCTGATCGTTTGACGGATATTCTAAAAGACGTAACGGATATTATCGGTGCAAACGTACTGAATATCGCGCGTCAAGATTATGAACCACAAGGGGCGAGTGTGACGATCTTAGTATCAGAAGAGCCTGTTGAACAGCAGACTTTTGATAGTAATGAAGCACCAGGACCATTACCTGATTCAGTGGTTGCACATTTGGATAAGAGTCACATCTGTGTTCATACTTATCCTGAAGCGCACCCACATGATGGCATCTGTACTTTTAGAGCAGATATCGAAGTTTCAACGTGTGGCATTATTTCGCCACTTAAAGCGCTTAACTTCTTAATTCACTCTTTAGAGTCAGATGTGGTGACGATTGATTATCGTGTTCGTGGATTTACTCGTGACGTTAATGGTGTTAAACACTATATCGACCACGCAATTCACTCGATCCAGAATTACATGACGGAAGATACTAAAGACGCATACCACATGGTAGACGTAAACGTGTATCAAGAGAACCTATTCCACACTAAGATGATGCTTAAGGAAACAGACCTAAATGCATATCTATTTGGAATTAGTACTGATGATTTAGACGCAGACGAAGAGGAAGAAATTCGTCTTAAGCTGAATCGTGAAATTCAGGAAGTGTTCTACGGTCGCAATTTACCAGAAACTGAATAATCAGCGGTAAATTGAGGAATTAAAAAAGGCGCGCAAGCGCCTTTTTTAATGTCTGAGATTCCTTGTTAAGTCATCATATAAGCGCATAGAACACGACTGTGCCCGCTTATAAAGTGACAGTTATAAAATCACTAAGATTCGCTTTCTAATTCCTCATCTGGCGTATCAGGGCGCTGTCGTTCCACAAAGCTAGTGGCCAGTATGGTCGTCAATACTAGAGCTGATAAAATTGATTTCAGGATTTCGTAGTTTTTATATACCCAGCCCCAACTCCAATAGGGCTTAGAGGCTTCTTCGGACACACCAAAAAAGAGATCCATATTGCGAATTAGATTTTCACCAAAGGCTGCCAAATCAACCAATATAAATGCAAAGAAAATACCGTATAGAATTGGGTCTGCATAGGTCATATAAATGCTACGCCAGTTATTTGGATTAGTGAGACGCATAAAGCGCAATGACCATAAAACTCTATGTTTGAGCAAGAGAAAAATTATTAAGTCCAGTAAAAAGTGAGCACCAAAGATGAAGGCGTTTGTTTTATATGGAGGTAAACCTGAAGCGCTTAATTCGAATATATAGCGAACAAAAGCGTACTCGATAACAGTAATAAATAAGAGTACCACGCTTATATGTTGTAAGTTTACTAGTCGGCGTGACACAAAGGTCACGACAACTAGTAAAACCATTATATGAATCATATAGGCAAAATCTGTAAAATAATGAAGAGCTGAAAATGCAACTGTCATTAATATAGCCAATATGCAAAAGTACCAAGAGTTTTTCATTTATTCTCCACAAGTAATGGCCTATTAGCCGTTGCGCTCGCTGAAGCTTCTTCTCCTCTAGGATCCTTTGTCTTACCTCCAAGGGTACCACCAGATACCATGTTAATTTGGCTTTTAGTTAGTGAAGTTAAGCGTGTAAATTGACATGATTTATTTTTTGTTAAAAAGCGCATAATGACGTCCTTTCTAAGTTAAGTTTTGCGGTGTTTAGTTTCCACTCCACTTTACCCCTTAAAATCAATGTTGAAAACACAGCGTTGCAAATAGACCTTATTTGTAACTTTATTGTTTGCCATTGTGGTGAGAGGCGATGAAAGTGCGCATCTTTCATTTGCCGTTATCCTCGTTACTTGATCTGCTATTTCGTGGTGTTGGAGACTTGCGCCATAACTTGGCGTCGTCAATTTTGTCTCTTAAGGCAAGGATTTGTTCTCTAAGTGGATTAAGGTTGATGCCGCAGGCGTCGCACCATACTTCAAAATATTCGTAGGGAAATTTGCTGACGCCTTTTTCGTAGTTTTCGTAAGTGCCACGCTCCACGCCGACCAAGTTAGCCATTTCTTGCGTGGTTTTGCCGGCGACTTTGCGCATGCGGCGCAGGTCGTCTCCTGTAAAGCGCTTATCATATTTCCCCACCAACTCAATCCTTTTTGCCTGTCGCACTCGCGTCACAAACAGCATCAATCCCCATGTAGCCGGATGTATGCTATTTGTTTGTCTCTATTGTTCGCTTAACCAAGTTGCATTTTTGTATCTAAACCGTAAACGCGAGTCTATCGTAGAAATTTTCTTTTTCAAGTGTATTCAGTCGAAAAATGAACATTTTGTTGCATTTAATGAATCTTCGCTCGATTTTTTAGGCGAAGCCTGAGATGAGTAACTCTTGAGTCAACGGAGGTGTTGCTATGATGGTGCTGGCGTTTTTGATTAATTTACAAATAAATTCAAAAAAATTTTCTTCGCGCAGATTTTTGCCCGAAGCTTTTGTTACTTTAGTGTGAAATAAAGTGACATGTTGGAGAGCAATATGGATTATCTACGCCAATATCATGACTTAACGATTTATTACGATGCCCTCAAGAAGGCGGCAAGGCAGGGTGACGAGGTGCCAGACACCACAACCAAATGGTTAGCACTGGTGGAAACAACCTTGTTTGAACTGCAAGAGCTTGCCCATATGGAAAAGGCTTACATGCAGAAGTCAAAAACGATGAATAATCTGGTTGAGTTGGTGTATTCCAGTGCCCCAAGCATGGAGTAACTAAAAGGGTAATTGCTTTTTGAGTTTTTGCGGTGAGGGGGAACGTTTTACTCTAATTTTACGTTCCCCCTTTTTTCTTTTTGTGCCCGTTTATCGCCTTATGTGTAGGCGATAAACGGGTCGTACTACAGTTCGTAAGTAAAACTTAGACCATAAACGCGCGGCTCGCCGTACTGTACATAGGTATTGTCTTGCCAGCCGTCTAGTGGATTATTACCAAACCTAAAGCCACGTACTACAATGTCTTCGTCTGCTAGGTTTCTACCCCAAGCCGTTAATGACCAGTTATCGCCATAGTAACTAAGGCTTGCGTTGATTAGGTTATGATTGCGCGCTTGCTCGTTGTGACTGTCCGAGAGGTAATAGTTGTCTTTGCCTTCCACCCCCAATTCAACCACTAGGTTATCCATTAACTCGTAATTGACGGCAAACGAGTATTGATAATTTGGCGCTTGTGCTTGGTCACGACCATCAAGGTTTAGGCCACTGGCAGCCACAAAGTCTTCAATCTCGGTCTCTAAATAGCCTGCGCTATAGCTAAAACCAAGGCGGTCCGTGTATTGTAGGTTGCCTTCAACTTCTAGGCCGTAGTTACTGCCTTTACTGGCGTTGTCGATGTAGCCTGCAAATTGTTGGTTAGAAACTTGCCATTGCTTTAACTGGATATCATCGCGTTGCATATAAAACGCGGTAACCCGCACAAGGTGACGTTTGTCTTCAGATTCACCTTTTACGCCAAACTCAGCGTTCCAAACATACTCTGGGTCAAAGTAATGGTGTTCGGCCGGAATGTTTAAACCTTCATCTTTGGCTTTTGCTAGTGCTTCGCCGTTTACACCGCCGACTTTGTAACCGCGAGTAAGGCTGGTGTAGATCATCGTGCGCGGTACAACTTGATATTCAAGTGCAACTTTTCCGCCCCACATTACATCATCGGTTTCAATGGTAAAGCCGTTACTATCTATATAGTCAGCGTCATATTGCTCCGCGCGAAGGCCACCGATAAGACGGGTTTTGTCAGATAGGTGATGTACGTATTGACCAAAAATCGCTCTACTTTCTACGGTGTATGCTGACGTAAATGGGTTCTCAAGCCAAGTGTAATGACGGGTCAAATCAACATCGTTACGCTTTGCAAAAACACCTACCACCCAGTCATTTTGCTTATCTTTGATTAAAAACTCTATATTGCCATTTTCATGGTTACGCTCGTAGGCATCGGTTGAGCTGTATCCTTCTGGGTGCAAGCCTGCTGCACATAGCGCTGGTTGAGCTGCGTCGTTACATACCCAATCTTCGTCGTAGCTATATAAAGTATCAGCATCTAGCCCAGATACTTTAAATTCGACATTGAATAAGTCTGAGCGAGTGTAAATTCCGCGTAGTGAAAACGCATCGGAGCTGAGGTTGTCTTGGCCCGGGGTATCAGCGACGCTGTTACGTGAATTATCTAGGGTAAAACCGTCGTACCCGTTTTCAGTATCAATATGGTGATAAGCGAACTCTAGTGCGAGGTTGTCGCTCACTTGAGAGTTAAGTTTCACTCTTGCTACTTGCTCGTCTTGTTGCTGAGTGGGTTTGTTTAGGTAGAGGTTATCTACGTAACCGTCAGACTCTCGCTGATAAAGGCTGACGCGCACTGCGGTGTCGTCGCTTAATCCAGTGCCCGCAGCAAGGCCTGCTTCATAGCTACCGTAATTGCCTGCACCTAATTTCACTTTTAATGATGGCGCTGTGGTGGCGGCTTGGGTATTTACTTCAACGATTCCAGCTAAAGCATCTGAACCGAATTTAGTGCCTTGAGGGCCGCGATACACTATCACTGACTCAGTATCAAAAAGCAGCGCACTTGCGCCTAATCCTGAATAATTAATACCGTCAATTAATAAGCCAACGCTGGGATAAATAGGATCAACAAACTGTGAACGTAAGCCGATACCACGGATTTGCATAAAGCGACCACGAGATGCACCTGCCGTAAAGTTAACGTTAGCGGTGGCACCTAGTATCTCATCTAAATATTGCGCACCACGTTTAGCGATAGTGAGTTCGTCCACCACCGAAGCGCTTGCACTTAATGTCTGGATAGTTTCATTCTGAAAATCGCCAGTGACGACAATGGTTTCTAGGTTATCGTCGGCAAGTACCTGATGAGAGAAAAATGGCAGCAGTGCCAAGGTGATCGTAGAGAGTTTTAACTTCATGCTTAATCTTTGTCCCATTTTTAATTGGGCACAGTTTAACAAAAGCCAGACCAGTTGACAGTGAAATTGTGTTATATGTTAGCCCGAAAATGTTAAACAAATAGGCCAGATATGAGTTTTAAAGTCGATTTTAAAGTCCGAGATTACGAGTGTGACTTACAGGGAATAGTTAATAACAGCGTGTATTTTAATTATTTAGAGCATGCAAGGCATGAGTTTTTACTGGCGAATAACGTTGATTTTGCAGCGCTTGCTGAGCAAAAAGTGAACTTAGTCGTTATTCGGAGCGAAATGAATTACAAAGACTCGTTACGCCCAGGTGATGAGTTTTATGTTGAAGTCGCACTCGAACGTGAAAGCAGAGTAAAGTTCGCATTTAAGCAAAAAGTAATAAGAGCGCATGACGATAAGCTAATGCTTGATGCGGTGGTAACAGGGACTTCGGTGAATGAGCGCGGTAGACCGTTTTTACCAGACGCTATTACGCACTTATTTGAAGAGCAGCAATTTGTGAAATAGTTGGTGTTAAAATATTCAGGTAAGACAATTTTACAGAATTTTACTGCAATTTTTGTGTCTTGAAACGTTATAATAAACTTAGGGCATAAAATAGATGGTTTACCATGAAATTCATCAGCATAATCGGCGCAATAATGGCGCTAAGTGGATGTATATCGACAGGGAAGGTAGACACGGAAGCGCTTAAGTATTCCGCTTGGCAGTTACAGAGTATAAATGGTCAACATATTACGCAGTTACAATCAGACGCTGGACTTGGTGAAAAGCCTATTGATATTCGTTTTATCGATGCACTGCAGGTCAACGGTTTTGCGGGTTGTAATCGCTTTTTTGGCGAAGGCGAAATTGTCGAAGGGCAGCTAAAAGTTAAAAACTTAGGCATGACGCGTAAATACTGTGGTGAAGAAATCGCTCAGGTTGAATCACAGCTTATCAACCAATTACAAATTGGTGTATTGCTTGAAGTAAATGCTAATAAGTTGACCTTGAAAGGAAAACCTCAGTTTAGTTTTATTAAACAATAAGCTGAAAATAAGAATTCCAGTGTCAGTGCTTGCGAGCTTTCGTGTTAGCAAGTAGACTGGCGCTAATTCGTTACTTGTCGGAGTGCCTTGAGTTTTTGCAGCAAATTTGTGTGCAGATATTCGGGCTGAGATCGCATTTTGCGGGATCCGTGGACCTGATCAGGTTAATGCCTGCGTAGGGAACAAGACAGCAAACGCGTTGCGTTTGTCTGTAGCAATAGTGGTTTATTGCTATCCACCTTACCCGAGGACTATCCTCGTCTCTCTCCTTTTGGAGATCTGACAAGACACCTTTGTATGAAAATAAGAGGGACGTCATGTCAAACAATAGTAGCAAGCTAAGTCGTCGTGAAGCGCGAGCAGCCGCGGCAGAATTTATCCATAACCTTAAAGGCCAACCTTTTCCAAACTCACATAAAGTTTATGTGGAGGGAGAACAAGCAGGCGTACGCGTTGGTATGCGTGAAATCACGCTAAGTGATTCGTTTGTTGGTGGCACCGAAGAAAATCCGGTATTTGAATCAAACGATCCCATTCGTGTTTATGATACTTCAGGTCCATACACAGATCCTGAAGTGCCGGTTGACGTTCGTGTTGGTCTTCCTAAATTTAGAGAGCAGTGGATAGTTGAGCGCGATGATACCGAAATGCTAGAGTCGGTGACGTCACAGTTTTCTCAGCAGCGTATGGCGGATGAAGGGCTTGACCATATTCGCTTTGAACATTTACCTAAAATTCGCCGTGCTAAGGCGGGTAAAAATGTCACGCAAATGCACTACGCCCGTCAAGGCATAGTGACGCCTGAAATGGAATATGTAGCGATCCGTGAAAATATGGGACGCGCTAAGTTGCGTGAAGAATTGCTCGCGCAGCAACATAAAGGCCAATCGTTTGGAGCCAGTATTCCTGAGTTTATTACGCCTGAATTTGTGCGTGATGAAATTGCCCGTGGTCGTGCTGTACTGCCAAACAATATTAATCACCCTGAGACCGAGCCGATGATCATCGGACGTAACTTCCTAGTAAAAGTTAACGCCAATATCGGTAACTCATCAGTGACTTCTTCTATCGAAGAAGAAGTAGAAAAAATGGTATGGTCGACCCGTTGGGGTGCAGATACCGTAATGGATCTGTCGACAGGGCGCTACATTCATGAAACCCGCGAGTGGGTGGTACGTAACTCTCCAGTGCCTATCGGTACGGTTCCAATCTATCAGGCACTAGAAAAAGTAAATGGTGTTGCTGAAGATCTAACGTGGGAGATCTTCCGCGATACCTTGATTGAGCAAGCTGAGCAAGGCGTGGATTACTTTACTATCCACGCGGGAGTACTACTGCGTTACGTGCCGATGACGGCAAAACGCGTGACGGGTATTGTGTCTCGCGGTGGTTCAATTATGGCGAAGTGGTGTTTAGCGCATCATAAAGAAAACTTCCTCTACACGCACTTTGAAGACATCTGTGAAATCTTAAAGCAATACGATGTTTGTTTCTCGTTAGGTGATGGCTTGCGTCCGGGTTCTATTGCCGATGCCAATGACGAAGCACAATTTAGTGAACTGCGTACCCTTGGTGAGTTGACTAAGCTTGCGTGGAAACACGATGTTCAGGTCTTTATTGAAGGCCCAGGACACGTGCCGATGCATATGATCAAAGAGAATATGGAAGAGCAGCTAAAGCACTGCGATGAAGCACCGTTTTACACGCTTGGCCCACTCACAACTGATATCGCTCCGGGTTATGATCACTTCACTTCAGGGATCGGTGCGGCGCAAATTGCGTGGTATGGCTGTGCGATGCTGTGCTATGTGACACCAAAAGAACACTTAGGCTTACCGAATAAAGAAGATGTAAAAGAAGGTTTGATCACCTACAAAATCGCGGCGCATGCAGCGGATTTGGCGAAAGGCCATCCCGGTGCTCAAGTTCGTGACAATGCGCTGTCTAAAGCACGCTTTGAGTTCCGCTGGCACGATCAGTTTAATCTCGGTCTAGATCCAGAGCGTGCTCGTGAATATCACGATGAGACCTTGCCACAAGAGTCGGGCAAAGTCGCTCACTTCTGCTCTATGTGTGGTCCCAAATTCTGCTCGATGAAGATCACCCAAGATGTACGCGACTATGCGAAAGCGTTAGAAGCGCGAGGCATCGACCCTAATAATGTAGGCGAAGAGATCAGCATTAAAATGGTGGATGTTGAAGCCGAGATGAAAGCAAAATCGGAAGAGTTTAAGCAATCAGGCTCTGAGCTTTACCACAAAGCGATATGACCTATCCCATCATAGCCACCTTGATCCCCGTCGGGTGGCTAATTTTAGGAGTGTAGCTATGTCTACTCAAGCACGTGTTGCTATCTTGGGTTTTGGCTTAACTGGGCGCATCGCTGCATTGATGCTCGCTGAGCGTTATCAAATCAGCGTGTTTGAACAAGCAAAGCAAGGTACGGAGAGCTCAGCAGGTAGTGTGGCGGCGGCCATGTTAGCGCCCTTGGCTGAGTCTGTGATATGCGATGAAGCGTTGGCGCTGCAAGGGCTGGAGTCCATGAAACTTTGGCCACAACTACTGGCGAAACTGGAAAACCCGGTATTTTTCCAGCAGCAAGGCTCTCTTATTGTGGCACATGGTCAAGACCGTGGTGATTTAGTGAGTTTTCAGCAGCGCTTAAAACCGTTAAAAGATCATAGCGCGGAAGTGGTAAATGGTACTCGGATCGCGCAATTGGAACCAGAGCTTGGCGGTGTCTTCCATCAAGGCTTGTATTTACCTTGCGAAGGCCAGCTTGATAATCAGGCGTTTTATCAAAGTAGTGCGGCAACATTGACGAAGCAAGGTGTAGAGATTAACTACGGTGTTCATTGTGACGAAGCGCAAAAGGCGCAGCTTAGTCAAGCGTATGACTGGGTGATTGATTGTCGCGGTCTTGGTGCGAAAGCAACGTGTAATGGGCTTCGTGGCGTGCGTGGCGAAGTGGCGAGAATTTATGCCCCAGAAGTGACCTTGACTCGACCTGTGCGCTTGATGCACCCAAGATACCCCATTTACATTGCGCCAAAACCAGATCATCAGTTTGTTATTGGTGCGACGGAAATTGAGTCGCAAGATAATGGTGAGATAACGGTACGTTCTACACTCGAATTACTCTCTGCTGCTTATTCGGTTCATCGTGGGTTTGCCGAAGCGCGAGTATTGTCTTTATTAGCAGGACTTAGACCTGCGTTTAAAGATAATCACCCCAAAATTGAACAACAAGGTAATGTGATCAGTATCAATGGTCTATACAGACACGGTTATTTGCTGGCACCGCTTATCGTGAAACAAGCACTATCTAAGGAGTTATTATGAAAGTCGAATTTAATGGCGAAACGATTAATATCAACCGCGAGCAAAATATTCAGGAATTTATTGAAGCCAGAGGTGCCAAACCGCCTTTTGCCGTCGCGCTTAATGGTACTTTTGTTTCCCGTACGGAGTTGCCAAGCGTGACATTGAGCGATGGTGATAAGATTGAGCTTTTATCGCCAATTCAAGGGGGATAAACATGCAGTCTTTGACTGATACTAAGCTCACTATTTATGGTGAACAATTTACTAGCCGCATGTTAATTGGCTCGGCACTTTATCCTTCTCCGGAGGTAATGCAGGCAGCCATCGCCACCTCGGGTGCTGAGATTGTTACTGTGTCGCTGAGACGCCAGCAAACTAAGCAGGCGGGTGATGACTTTTGGTCGCTTATCAAAGAGATGGGACTACGAGTCTTACCAAACACGGCTGGCTGCCATAGCGTAAAAGAAGCGGTGACCTTGGCGCAGATGTGCCGGGAAGTGTTTGCCACGGATTGGATTAAACTTGAACTTATTGGTGATGAATATAACTTACAGCCAGACCCAATTGCATTGCTCGAAGCCACCGAAATTTTGCTAAAAGACGGTTTTAAGGTATTGCCCTATTGTACTGATGATTTGGTGCTGTGTCAGCGTTTGGATGCGCTGGGATGCGAGGTTTTAATGCCTTGGGGCGCGCCAATTGGTACGGGAAAAGGGCTGTTAAATCCATATAACCTGCAAACCATTCGCACACGTTTGCCCCATCAAACCTTGATTGTTGACGCGGGACTCGGTTTGCCGTCTCATGCTTGCCAAGCACTTGAGCTGGGTTATGATGCCGTATTATTAAATTCGGCAGTGGCAGGGGCGGGCTGTCCTATCACCATGGCAAAAGCGTTTGAAGCCAGCACGGTTGCAGGGCGTCTGTCTTATTTGGCAAAAGCAATGCCACAAAAAGAGGTGGCATCACCTTCTACGCCAACCTTAGGCATGCCTTTTTGGCACACAAACTAACTTGAATTGCGGATAACTATATAAGGAGTTCTCTTTGTCACATATCGTTTGGAGTATTGCGGGTTCTGATTCTGGCGGCGGCGCTGGTATTCAAGCGGATATCAAAGCAACGCAGAGCTTTAATGTTCATTGTTGTACCGTAGTAACTGCGTTGACGGCGCAAAATAGTTTAGGGGTGGAGGCGTTAAACCCGGTTTCGACCACGGTTATCGAATCTCAGCTGACGGCGCTTTCGCAAGATATGCCTGCAACGGTGATAAAGATTGGCATGCTCGCCAATGTTCAGCAGATCCAACTAATTGCTGAACACCTCGTTCATTACAAAGCAACGTGGGCAAAACCGCCGCTTGTGGTTTATGACCCAGTAGCTATCGCGACGAGCGGGGATGCATTAACCGAAGAAGACACGGTGGATGCGTTAAAAACCCATTTATTACCGCTGGTGGATATCATTACACCCAATACACACGAAACTCAGCTGCTGACAGGCGTGTATTTGATAGGTCCTGATGCGGTAAAAGAGGCTGCTGCCAAATTGCGTGAATTTGGTGCAAAGTCGGTGATCATTAAAGGCGGTCATTGGGATTACCCAAAAGGCTACTGCATTGATTATGGCTTAGCGGGAGATACCGAGTATTGGCTTGGCAATGAGAAAATTCAAACACCGCACAGCCATGGTACTGGATGTAGTTTATCGTCAGTGATCGCGGCATGTATGGCCAAGGAGTATCCATTTAAAGATGCTTTTATTCTCGCTAAAGCATACATCAATGCAGGGCTAAAAGCGGCGATACGTTATGGCGAAGGTGTGGGGCCTGTTGCGCATACGAGTTTCCCAATTGATCTCAATGATTACCCACAAGTGATAGAGGCGGGCTCTTGGCTTGCTGATGAACTAGAGTTTGCATTACCTGAGGAATTTAATTTTGCCGCAGGCTTTGCCAACATTGACGACCCTATTGGGCTTTATGCCGTGGTAAACAGCGCTGATTGGGTGGAAAAATGCCTCGCTGTTGGGGTTGATACGGTGCAGCTGAGAATTAAAGATCCAGAGCAAGCTAATCTCGAAGCTGAAATACAAACCGCCATTGCACTTGGACAAAAATACGATGCGAAGGTGTTTATTAACGACTACTGGCAGTTAGCGATTAAACACGGCGCTTATGGAATTCATTTGGGCCAAGAGGATATCGATAAAGCTAATCTTGTTGCCATCCAAGAGGCAGGGCTGCGCTTAGGTATTTCGACCCATGGTTTTTATGAAATGCTCCGGGCACATAATTATCGCCCAAGTTATTTGGCTTTTGGTGCTATCTACCCAACCACGACTAAAGACATGACCGGCCAAATCCAAGGGCTGGAAAAGCTGACACATTTTGTACTTTTGATGCAAAGCAGCTATCCAACCGTCGCTATTGGAGGCATTGATCTTAGTCGCGTGCCTGAAGTGGCTGCAACTGGCGTATCTAGTATCGCGGTTGTTAGAGCTATCACAGAAGCCCAAGACCCAGAGCAAGCTGTACTTGAATTAAAGCAAGCTATGGCGCGGCATGACTGAACTCAATGACAAAGAGCGGCTAAGGTATAGTCGCCATTTGCTGTTAAAAGAGGTTGGTGAGCAAGGCCAACTCGCATTGAAACAGGCGCATGTGGCTGTGATTGGCTGCGGTGGGTTGGGAAGTCCCGCGTTGTTTTACTTAGCGGCGAGTGGCATTGGTAAGCTTACTTTTGTTGATGACGACGACGTGGAATTGTCTAACTTACAAAGGCAAATTCTGTATAAGGTGAACCACCTTGGTCAGCAAAAAGCCAAAGCAGCAGGAAAGGTGCTGGCAAGTCTTAATAACGAGATCACACTAGTACCAATAAATGCGAGATTGACTGATAAGAACGTCGCCGAGTTACTCCGTGATGCCGATATTGTCTTGGATTGCAGCGATAACTTTACTACCCGTTATTTGCTCAATAGTTATTGTCATCAAGTGAGCAAGGTGTTGATCGCTGGCGCCGCGATTGCCACACAAGGCCAACTCATGTGCTTTGATTTTAGGGCTGAGTCACCTTGTTATGCTTGCGTTTTCCCTGAGGGTTCGCAAACACCAGTGGAGAGTTGTGACAACTTTGGCGTCATTAGTCCATTACTGGGTGTGATCGGCGCGCAGCAAGCTTTATTGACCATAAACGTGCTACTTGGACATCACCAAGGGAGCGTATTTTGTACGCTAGATGGTATGAGTTTGCAGCAAAAGCAGTATGGGCTCAGTAAAAACCCCGAGTGTGAATGTTGTGGCTTGAGATAGTTTCAAGCCACTAATACAGTAGTCTACTCTGCTATTTTTGCGAAAGGGGTACCCATGCGTGTGACGGTCTCTGGGTTTTGACCATCTAAGAACTCTGCCTTATTTGCCCCCCACGCTAAAATCACGGTAGAGCCAAGTTTAAAGCGACCCATCTCTTCGCCTTTTTTCAGCGTTATCGCGTTGTCACCTTCTGCTGGATATGTCCAAGTAAAGACATCTCTTCCGGCCGGTGGTGTCACTGTACCGGCCCAAATCGTCTCAATGCTAGCAACGATAGTTGCACCAACCAATACCATAGAAAGCGGGCCAATTTCAGTGTCAAAAATAGCAACAACTCGCTCGTTACGAGCAAATAAATTAGGCACATTTTGCGCAGTAAGTGGATTTACTGAGAATAAGTCGCCCGGTACATAAATCATTTTACGAAGTGTGCCATCAACCGGCATGTGGATACGGTGATAATCCTTCGGTGCTAGATAAATCGTTGCAAACTTACCACCAACATAAGGTGCAACGTCTTCTTCTTTACCGCCTAGCAGCGTCTGTAAGCTGTAGTTGTGACCCTTAGCTTGGATAATTTGACCATCGACGACATCACCAAGTTGGCTGATTGCACCATCAACTGGGTGGGCAAGGATATCGCTATCTTCTGCCAAAGGACGGATCCCCGGCTTCAGTGGACGGGTAAAAAACTCGTTAAAGGTTTTGTAGTGAGCTGGATCTTCGTGCAATGCCTCGCTCATGTCGATTTTATATTGTTTGATAAACAGCTTAATTAGCTTTGTGGTTAAGGCGCCAGCTTCTGCTGCGGCAAGCTTACCAACCAAACGAGAAACCGCATGTTTAGGTAATGCATATTGCATGGCAATTTTTAGTTTATCCAAATTCACTTTTAACAGTTCCTAATTATTAGTCTTGTCACTTTCGGTTTTTGTATTGCGAAGTGACTATAGGGCTCAAGTCATTGAGCCAATTTAGCAAATATTATCAGACTCTCGGCGCGCGCGCACCTGCGCGGCCATCAGCCATAGATTCTAAAATACGATGGTAACTTTCAAAACGTAATTCGCTGATTTTACCTTCATCTACGGCTTCACGAAGTAAACATCCCGGATCGTTCAGGTGTTTACAGTCTCTAAAGCGGCAGCCGCCAATAAATTCCCTAAATTCTTTAAAGCACCAAGTGACGCGTTCCACGTCTAAGTGCCATAGGCCGAACTCACGGATCCCTGGGCTGTCGATCAGGTTTCCACCGGACGGCAAGTGGTGTAAGCGCGATACTGTGGTTGTATGTTGCCCTAAGCCGCTATTTTCGGAGACTTCTTTGGTGAGAATATCTGCATTGGGCAGTACCGTATTGACCAACGTTGATTTGCCAACCCCTGATTGACCAACAAAAATATTATTTTTGTCCTCAAGCATGTGTTTTAACTCGTCAATGCCTTCGCCTGATTTTGTACTGACTAACAGTACGCGATAGCCAAGCTCACGATATATATCTAAGACTTCATCAATATATTCGAGGCTTTCTTGGTCAAGCAAATCAATTTTATTGAGTAATAAAATCGGCTCTATCCCCATATCCTCACAAGCGACTAAGTAGCGATCGATGATTTGAGGGGTAAATTCCGGCACAACGGCCGACACCATCAATATTTGGTCAATATTCGCAGCGACAACTTTCACACCGTCATAAAAATCTGGACGAGTGAGTTGCGTGCGCCTTTCATGCACAGCCTCAATTACGCCGGCTAAGTCACCATCACTGACCTTGGCACGACGAAAAATGACTTCATCACCGCAAACTAAGCTTGTTACGGTACGACGGATATTGCAACGCAAAACCTCTTGGTCTGTGGTTTCTATATCCGCATGTTGGCCGAAGCGGCTGATCACCACTGCGGCTTCTGTTGGCCCTAAGTTGTCGTTTTGCCATGAAACATCAGATACTTCTGTCTCTTTCGCTTTATCGATTCGCTTCTGATGATTGGCTCTAATCCGACGGGATTGGCCCTTACTGAGTTTCTTTTTCTTTGCCATGTTTATAATCTGTTTAAGCTTTGGCGTGCAGAGCGTTCAAATTTAGGCTATAAATCAATAAAACGCCGCGCATGGTAAAAAAAGCTTTAGGTCGAGTGTTTAAACTAATATGATATATCTAATTGCATTGGATCTAAAGGAAAGTACCGCTAAGGTAAAGTATGACTTTTCATGAATCAAACTTGATCTGGCTCGATCTAGAGATGACGGGGCTAGAACCGAAAACAGATAAAATCTTAGAAATCGCGACGGTGATCACAGATGGTGATCTCAATGTTTTAGCTGAAGGTCCAGTAGTGGCAATTCATCAAAGTGATGAGCTGTTGGACAATATGGATGAGTGGTGCACCAATCAACATGGTCGCTCAGGTCTGACTGCTCGCTGTAAGGCGAGTAAGTTCACGGAAGCAGATGCAGTTAAGCAAACACTAGATTTCCTTAAAGAGTGGGTGCCGCCAGGTGCTTCTCCAATGTGTGGTAACTCTATTGGTCAAGACCGTAGATTCCTCAACAAATACATGCCAGAGCTAGAAGCTTATTTCCACTATCGCAATTTGGACGTCAGTACGATAAAAGAACTTGCGAGACGCTGGAAGCCTGAGCTACTAGGTGAGATCAAAAAGAAAAGCTCTCACTTAGCACTGGATGATATCAAAGACTCCATCATGGAGCTGAAAGTTTACCAAGAAAAATTCTTCAAAGTTTAAAAAACACTTGCAAAGCAAATTTTATCTTGTAGAATCCTGCCCCGCTTGAGATGACAAGCCTTGCGGGGTTTCTTGAGCATTATTAAAGCAGTATAAGCTCAGCTGTTATAGGTAAAACGCGACCTAGCGTAGTTACCGAACAATACAGAGCTAAATATTGTGATGCGGCACTAGCTCAGCTGCTACAGGTAAAGACGCGACCTAGCGTAGTTACCGACAAATCCAGAGCTAAATATGTGATGCGGCACTAGCTCAGCTGGTAGAGCGCGACCTTGCCAAGGTCGAGGTCACGAGTTCGAACCTCGTGTGCCGCTCCAAACACTTGCTTTAGGTGTATAAACTAAAAATGAAATGCGGCACTAGCTCAGCTGCTACAGGTAAGGACGCGACCTTGCGTTATTATCGACAACATAATGAGCTAAATATTGTGATGCGGCACTAGCTCAGCTGGTAGAGCGCGACCTTGCCAAGGTCGAGGTCACGAGTTCGAACCTCGTGTGCCGCTCCAAACACTTACTTTAGGTGTATAAACTAAAAATGAAATGCGGCACTAGCTCAGCTGCAGTAGGTAATCAACGCGACCTTGCGTAATTACCGACAATATAATGAGCTAAATATTGTGATGCGGCACTAGCTCAGCTGCTACAGGTAAGGACGCGACCTTGCGTTATTATCGACAACATAATGAGCTAACTATGGAATGCGGCACTAGCTCAGCTGCAGTAGGTAATCAACGCGACCCTGCGTAGTTACCGACAAATCCAGAGCTAAATATTGTGATGCGGCACTAGCTCAGCTGGTAGAGCGCGACCTTGCCAAGGTCGAGGTCACGAGTTCGAACCTCGTGTGCCGCTCCAAACACTTGCTTTAGGTGTATAAACTAAAAATGAAATGCGGCACTAGCTCAGCTGCTACAGGTAAGGACGCGACCTTGCGTAATTCCCGACAACATAATGAGCTAAATATTGTGATGCGGCACTAGCTCAGCTGCTAAAACGTTAGACGCGACCTCAAGGTTGCGCCCAGCGGAAAACTAAGAGCTATATCGGAATGCGGCACTAGCTCAGCTGGTAGAGCGCGACCTTGCCAAGGTCGAGGTCACGAGTTCGAACCTCGTGTGCCGCTCCAAACACTTACTTTAGGTGTATAAACTAAAAAATGTGATGCGGCACAGGCTCAGCTGCTACAGGTGAAGACGCGACCTAGCGTAGTTACCGACAAATCCAGAGCTAAATATGTGATGCGGCACTAGCTCAGCTGCAGTAGGTAATCAACGCGACCTTGCGTAATTACCGACAATATAATGAGCTAACTATGGAATGCGGCACTAGCTCAGCTGGTAGAGCGCGACCTTGCCAAGGTCGAGGTCACGAGTTCGAACCTCGTGTGCCGCTCCAACTCTCCTAAATATCCTTGTTTTTCAATCACTCTAAAAAAACCTTGCAGATATAGTCTTATTCCACCAACTTTTCATAACAAACTGATTGCTTAATTTTAATGCTACGCGTAAAATACGCGCTCTTTCGGCCTTACTATTATCGTTCCTTGCCTTACCCCGACTGGCCGAAACGGGACAAGGCTATACTAACCGTAAGGAATATCCATGCGTCATTACGAAATCGTATTCATGGTTCACCCAGACCAAAGTGAGCAAGTACCTGGTATGATCGAGCGTTATACTGGTGCTATCACTGAAGCTGGCGGTACTATTCACCGTCTAGAAGACTGGGGTCGTCGTCAACTGGCTTACCCAATCGAAAAGCTTCACAAAGCACACTATGTTCTATTGAACGTTGAAGCACCAACTGAAGTAATCAACGAGCTTGAAACTTCTTTCCGCTACAACGATGCAGTGCTTCGTAACCTAGTTATGCGTACTAAAAACGCGGTAACTGAAGCGTCTCCTCTTGCAAAAGAAGAGAAAAAAGAAGCAGCTTCTGCTTAATCGTTGTTGATTTCGGATTTGACTAACCTTTCGAGGTAATGGTGAGTAATCAGGTTGACCTGTATACCAATCAATATCTGCTTTCGGGCGTGATTTGTAAAACACCTAAATTTAGTCAAAGCCCAGCTGGGATCCCACATTGCATATTTGTACTTGAGCACAAATCAATGCAATTAGAGGCTGACCTAACTCGAAATGCCTACGTGCGTATTCAAGTGGTTGCCAGTGGAGAACAGTTCCGAAACCAAACTGAGCATTTATACGTTGGGCAAGCATTACAAGTTCGCGGTTTTATAAATCGCCACGAGAGCCGAAATGGCTTGAGTCAGCTGGTATTGCACG
Organism: Pseudoalteromonas sp. OF5H-5; assembly: GCF_021530695.1. Taxonomy (NCBI): domain Bacteria; kingdom Pseudomonadati; phylum Pseudomonadota; class Gammaproteobacteria; order Alteromonadales; family Pseudoalteromonadaceae; genus Pseudoalteromonas; species Pseudoalteromonas sp. OF5H-5. Next base: position 218,197 of record NZ_JAKGBF010000007.1, on the reverse strand, counting down.
CACAACATATTGAAAGAATTAATTGAGGAAATTACTCATGGCACGTTATTTCAGACGTCGTAAGTTCTGCCGTTTTAAAGCGGAAGGCGTACAACAAATTGATTACAAAGATCTGGCTACTCTTAGAAACTACGTAACAGAAAGTGGCAAAATCGTACCTAGCCGTATCACAGGTACTAGCGCTAAATACCAGCGTCAGCTAGCAACTGCTATCAAGCGTGCTCGCTACCTAGCCCTTCTTCCATACACTGACTTACACAAGTAAGCAGCTGATTACTAGTTTTTAAAAGGTGTAGAGACATGCAAGTTATTCTACTAGACAAAATTGCAAACCTAGGTAGCCTAGGTGATCAGGTTAATGTTAAATCTGGCTTCGCACGTAACTTCTTATTCCCTAAGGGTAAAGCAGTTCCTGCAACTAAATCTAACATTGAAACTTTCGAAGCACGTCGCGCTGAGCTTGAAGCGAAAATCGCTGAAGAGCTAGTTGCTGCACAGGCACGCGCTGAAAAACTAGAAGCACTAGCTGAAGTAACTCTAGTTTCTAAAGCGGGTGACGAAGGTAAGCTATTCGGTTCTATCGGTACTCGCGATATTGCTGATGCTATCTCTGCAGTAGGTGTTGAGGTATCTAAGTCAGAAGTTCGTCTACCTCTTGGTACTATCCGTGAGACTGGCGAGTTCGATGTAGCTATCCAAGTACACTCTGACGTTACAGCTACGATCAAAGTAATCGTAATTGCTGAAGCTTAATTTTTAATTGAGCTTAAATTAAAAAAGCCGTGTATTTTTATGCACGGCTTTTTATTCACTTAATTTTCCTAAATGAACCCGAATTTCGGACAGTAAAAACCTAGTTAACAGATATTCTTAATGCTATTGGTTTTGTTGGTATCTAACTCTTAGGTTGAATTAAGTAACCCCTCGAAGAAAATCATAATAATAATCTTATTCATACCAATTTAAGGTGTGACATGGATGATCCTCTCGCTCAAAGTTTGCCTTATATCAAAAGGTAATACTGTTGTAATGTGGTGTAATAAGTTTCCTTTTTAGAAACTTTCGCTCCATGTTATGTTTACATATTATAGGTTAATCCTTTTCTTTGTCTTTTGTCTGTCATAAAGTGGAATAAAATGACAGCGCTATCAATTTAGTGGTGGAATAATTAAATGTCGGTAAATAAAGGTTTTACGCTTACAGAGCTATTAATTGCGGTTGCAATAGTGGCGATCACAGCCAGCGTGGCATATCCGTCATATGTGGAATACGTTCAGGATGGACGTCGTTCGCAAGCACAACAGCAAATGTTGGAAATGGCAGGTGTGATTGAGCGCATATATAGCCGTAATAGTGGCTACCCTGATGCGAGTTTACTTACAGACCTGCCTGAGTCTAAATTCTACACGTTTAAATATATTCCCACTGATAAACCAAATGGCGCAGTTGGGCAATACCGTAACTTGGGGTATCAATTTACAGCCACGCCAATAGCGGGAAAAGCACAAGCGGCTGACAGGTGTGGTGTACTAAGTATCAACCATCTTAGTGAACAGGGACCGAAGAACAATGACTGCTGGCAATAGATATTTAGGGTTTACCCTGCTTGAGCTGCTTATTTCCATGGCAATACTTGCAATTTTAGCTTCGATAGCTGCGCCAAGTTTTATAAAGCAAATTCAGCAAGACAGACTCACGACGCATGCTAATCAACTGCAGGCAGTATATCGCTTGGCCCGCAGTGAAGCGGTTCGACGAGAGCAGCAGGTGTCACTGGTCGTAGAGGACAGCGACTGGGTTGTGAAAACCAATGAAAATGGCCAATTGACCGAAGTAGGGCGGTTTTCTATTAAACATAGCTCGATAGAAGTGGCACTTGCCGACCAAGTTGTGCGTGAAAGTGGCGAAGTGCTGGCAACAAACAATATATTGATTACCGACAACATTGCCAATACTCAGGATTATCGTTTATGTGTGTTGGTCAGCGGTCAAAGTTGGTTAGCTGAGGCGGAACAAAATTGCAGTTAAGTAAGGGGTTTTCTCTCATTGAGGTCGTGGTGTCGATGTTGGTGGCTGGGTTAATGTTGCTTGGTTTGGCTGCGACGCAGCTTAAGTCATTACAGTTTGCCTCCAATAGCTTTCAATACACAATGGCGTTAATTCATGGTCAAAACGCAATTGAGAGAATATGGCCGTTGTTATGTGAATTGCAACATAACAACAATGATATGACGCTCGCCAATCCACTTATTCAACAGCTGCATCCTGCGGATAGTCGCTTTACGTTAGTGTTGCCTGCGACCTATAGCAATAACATGCAGCTTACGGTGAGCTGGGAAGATAAGCGAGTAAAAAACCCTGCTGAAAACCAAATTTCTTTAACTACCAGTTACCCAGAGGTTGCGGACACTTGTTCTCTGCCGGCAGGAGGGGGCTCATGAAACAGATAAATGGGTATACCTTACTGGAACTCATGGTTGCTATGGTTGTGGGGTTGGTATTGGTTATGGGGATTGCAACGTCGTACACGTCGATAAAAGAAACGGTGACGACAAGCCAGCAGCTTGCAACATCGCAAGAGATTGTTCGCTATACCAATCGAGTGATGATGCGCAGCATCAAGCAAACTCAGGAAGTCCCTACTGTGACGGCGACCGATATTACGATCCGCCAATTGGCAAGGGTCCCCGCTTGTGATGGCAGTGTCCCCATGGTTGACTACAGTGAGCGCTATTTTTTACAAGATGGGTATTTAGTGTGCGATCGCGGCACGGGTGATATCAATCTTTTGAAGGGGGTAACTGGACTCACATTTGCAACCGATGCCAGTGGTCAGTTAATTACAGTCACAATACAGGGTAGTAGTTTTCCGACACAATATGGTGCAGGCATACAGATGAATTTTTACGCTGGATTAGGTAGCTAATACAATGAAACAACAACAAGGTTTTACACTGGTTAAAGTGATGCTGCTCGGCGGCATGGCTAGCGTTGTGGTATTCGCTTCCCTCAAGGAAGGTGTTGTACAAGAAAGATTAAGTGGTAACTTCCAAAAAGACATTAATGCAAGATTAGTGGCTGAACAAGGGATCAGAGAATATCGTCAAAAGCTGGATGCGGCGTTAAGTGGCAATCCGCAAGACGTCAATGCGCTGATAAATGGTATAAACAAAACGGGTAGCGGTGCAGTTCCTGATTCGCAATATCAGATCTCGGTTAATGCCAATGGCAATGAGTTTGAAATCGAAAGCTTAGGTCAACGTCATGGTGAGCACGCGAACCATCGGCTAGTTGCGCGCTTTGAGTTGCAGCCAGCGGCGAAAGAGTCCATATTCCAAAATGCGGTTACTGGCTGTAAAGGGGTGAATCTATCTGGTAGTGGCTCTGTCGATAGCTATGACTCATCGAAAGGCACTTACGAAGAAACAAAAAGCCATGATGGTGATGTACACACTGTGGTAGGCGATGCAGATGTGGTGCTATCAGGCCACTCTCCGATTAAAGGTGATGTTGAAGCTTCTGGTGTGATTTACTTAAAAGGCTCTTCACCGATTTTGGGTGACGTTAGGTCAAATACCGGGGTAGATATTTCGCCGTCATCGAGTGGTATTCGAGTGGAAGGTAATGTCTATAGCCGCGGCTTTTTCACGCATAGAGGCGGAAAGATCCAAGGTTATGTACGTGCAATGGGTGACGCGAAAATGGAGTGGGGCGCTGAGATCCTCAACCAAAATGGCGATGCGTTCGATATTCAATATACTGGCAGCGGTCAATTTAAAGATACTGGCTTGCAAGTTCAAGATGGTGTGCATTACTCCGATGCTAAATTTAGAGTCGCAGACTTAGTGGTTGAACCGGTAAAAGTGTACGATCCAGATTCTCCCGACTATGACCCTGCAAAGCCAAATAAAGAATGTGATCCTTTGGCGTTGCCTTTTAATATGGATAGCATTATCGATCCTCGTAATCGATTCACTCCTCTAAATGTAGGCGCGCAACAAATCTTGCACTTTAAACCTAAACAGGCCGTGTACGAGCGTAATGGCTCAAGTGTGTATGTTGCAAAAGAGCACACCATTTATTTGTTCCAAGGGGTAGATCAGAATCTCGGCACAGCGACAGAAAAAACGCAGCTTGCGTTCCCTTTTAAAGGGTTGAAGTTAGGATCTGACGGAAAAATAAAGATCTCTGGTGGCGATGTGATTTGGTTGATTGATGGTGACCTCACATTAACCGGCGACACCCATATCTGGATAGAAAAAGAAAGTTCTTTGACCGTGTTCACTACCGGCAAAGTTTCTATTGGCGCAAGTGCTAAGGTTATTGCTGAGCAAGAAGGCTTAACCAAGAAGAGCAAACTGCCGGTATTTAGTGTGTATTCTTCATTTGATGGCCCTAATGGTTTTGTATTTAGCGGCGCATCGTCACTATATGCTGCTATTTATTCACCGTTGACTTCTATTCTGTTGAACGGCAGTGGGCAGTTGTACGGTACAGTTCGAGGGGCATCGATTACTGGTACCGGTGGTACAGGGATCCACTTTGATCAAGCATTAAAAAATGCAGGCATTGGCGTACAGCCGCCGGGACAAAAGCCGACATTGGTCTTTAAGGGCTGGCACTACAAACCGTACCAAGTTGCCGATGAGAGTGAAGCTAATACCAATTGAATTAATTCTCTAATCAATTTGAAGGGTGAAATAGCATATTAGCTTCGTTAAAAATTTCTCATTTAGAACAACTAAATAGCAAAATTTTTGCCTTGCCTATATGGATATAGGTACCTTAGCGGTAGCAGGACGCGAGAGCGGTGCTACTAAAGCTATTTCCCCGCTTCAAGATAGATCATTTACTTAATACAACTGGTATAAAAGCGCTGAGTAACTTTCCTGAGTGGAGCTTAGGCTCCACTTTTTGCTGCTAAATACAAAAAGTAAAATTTTTTCAAACCCCTTTAAACCATTTCTGATTTCTCCCGCGTCTAAATAAGTACTTTATAAAAAAGTAGAAATTGGCAATTGAGCGTTGGTGACTTTGTTTGTTCCATTCGATATGCGAAGATGAAGGAATCAACCCAAAGGAACAGACGCATGATAATTAATGCCAAAGAGGCATTTACACAAGAACAAACCGATGCGCTAGTGGCTAGGTGCCAGCAAGGGGATCAAAGTGCATTTCGCGAACTATTTGAGCAACATCATCGTCGCGTATATGCATTATGTCTTAGATTGCTCGCTGAGCCTGCTCATGCAGAAGATGCATGTCAGGAAGTTTTTGTGCAATTGTGGCAAAAGATAGACCAATTTAAAGGGCAATCACAATTTACGACTTGGCTTCATAGTGTGACCAGTAATATTGCTATCAGCTATCTTAGAAAGCAAAAAAACTGGTTACAAAAGGTCGTAAGCTTTGAGCAGTCCGGTCTGGATGAGCAAGGTGCTGAGCAGCTAGGAGAGCTAAATGGCTTAGATAAACTCATTGTCAGATTGCCAGAACGTGCCAGGTTGGTTTTCGTATTACATGCTGTCGAAGGGTATCGCCACGAGGAAATTGCCAATATGTTAAACATGGCCGTAGGGTCGAGTAAATCGCAATATCACCGAGCACGTAACTTATTACAGGAGTGGTACAACAATGACTAAACCATCTTTTGATGAATTTATGCATACCGCACTGAATGACGAACAGTCGCAGCCAAAGCCACAACGTGACTTATGGCAAGGCGTTGAGCGTGCAATCAATCAAGCACAACCGATGCAGCCGCCGAAGCAAAATAATTGGCAAAAGTTATCTGGTATTGCGGCGTGTACTATTGCGGGCTTACTTGCTTGGCAAGTCATTATGAATCAGCCCAAGCAAGACTCACTGGCTAACATTAGCGCTTTTTTTGAGCAGCAAAAGCAGTCTTTACTGGTTCAATATGAAACGCAGCCAGCGCTGACTTCTGATTGGCAGACACAATTGCAAGAGCTCGAGCAGGCGGAACAAGCGATTAAGTTGTCTTTAAAGCAAGATCCTGAGAATGCTGCGCTGTTAAAGATGTTAGCTCAGGTTTATCAGCAGCAACTCGACTTAATCAATAAGGTTCACCAACCTCGTTGGCAACAAATTTAGGAGAATTAGGATGAAAGCATTAATTATTGGCCTAGCGGCGCTACCAGCGATAGTGTTCGCCGGAGAATCTATCGATAAAGAACTGTCGGTTCCTGCAAATGGTAAAGTTGTCATCGAGAATCAGCGCGGTGACGTAACGATAAAAACATGGGATAAAAACGTTTTTAAAGTGACAGGCGAGTTAGACGATAAAGCCGAGGGTTATAAACTAGAAACCTCTGGTGAGGTAACTGAGTTTATCGTGAAGATGCCAAGACGCTATAAAAGTTGGGGCGGTGGTGATGGCTCTAAACTCACCATTTACATGCCTCGTAGTAGTGAATTAAATTTTGAAGGGGTGGTGGTTGATGTTGAAGCTGCTGATTTAACTGCGGGCGCCCGTATCAAAACGGTCAACGGCAATATTAAAGCGAGTAAAATCAGCGGTAAAATTGCATTAGAAACGGTAAATGGTGATATTGATAGTCGTGACTTAGATGGCAATATTCAGTTTGAAACCGTCAATGGGGACATTGAGGATATCGCTTCGAGCGGTAAGCTAAGATTTAACGCCGTTAATGGCGAAATTAAAACGCAAACTACCGCAACTGAGCTGCGCTTAGAAAACGTCAATGGCGAAGTCGAGTTGAAGATGGCAGAGTTAAAAGACTTACGCTTATCTACCGTTAACGGCGAAATAGCAGTATATGCAGCAAAGTTACTGGATAACGCCAATATAAATATGGACAGCGTTAGTGGCGATATTGAGCTTTATTTCCCTGCAGATGTATCAGCAAGGTTTGAAATCAACGCGCATTCAGGTGGCCATATCACCAATGAGCTAAGTTCAGATCAAGTTAAAAAAGCCAAATATGGCCCAGCTCGTTCACTCGAGTTTGTGCTTAACGGTGGTAATGCAGATGTAGAAATCGATACCGTTAGCGGCAATATTGAGCTAAAGCGTAACTAATAAGCGCTTTCATCAAATTAATAAGGCCAGAGTTTCCCCCAAACTCTGGCCTTTTGTTATTTGCACTTATGGGTAGACCAGATACAATAGAGGGCCTTCAATTTCTCAATGTTGTGATATGGCTAAACCAGATATACAAGTCGATACCTTAAAAGTTCCACCGCACTCAATTGAAGCTGAGCAATCTGTGCTCGGTGGCTTGATGCTAGATAATGAAGCCTTCGACCGTGTTGCGGAATTGGTGGTGTCTCATGACTTTTATACCAGAACCCACAAGCTGATCTTTGAAGCAATGGAAAAGCTGGTAGAGCTTAGTCAACCTATCGACCTAATCACGATTTCTGAGAATCTAGAAAAGAACAATCAGTTAGAAACCATAGGTGGTTTCTCCTATCTTGCTGAGATTGCTAAAAACACGCCTAGTGCTGCAAACATTGATGCATACGCGAGTATCGTCCGTGAGCGTGCGGTTGTTCGCGAAATGATTGGTGTGGCGAATGAAATAGCAGAGGCTGGCTTTAATCCTGAGGGACGAGATAGCCATGAGCTGTTAGATTTAGCTGAGAGCAAGGTATTTAAGATTGCTGAGCAGCGCACTAAAAGCACTGAAGGTCCGCAGAGTATTCACAGCATCCTAGAGAAAACCGTTGATAAAATTGAAGAACTTTACCAATCTCCACAAGATGGTGTTACCGGGGTAAGTACAGGCTACGGCGACTTAGACAAGATGACAGCAGGACTACAGCCTTCTGATTTGATCATTGTTGCAGCGCGTCCGTCGATGGGTAAAACCACATTTGCGATGAACTTGGCTGAGCATGCCGCGATGACGCAAGATAAGCCAGTACTGATCTACTCGCTAGAGATGCCTTCAGAACAGATCATGATGAGGATGCTCGCCTCACTCGGCCGTATCAACCAAACCAAGGTACGTACCGGTCAATTAGATGATGACGATTGGGCACGTTTGTCATCCACCATGGGCTTACTGATGGAAAAGGGCAAGATGTACATAGATGATGCATCCGGTCTTACGCCAACAGATGTGCGTTCACGCGCGAGACGAATTGCGCGCGATCACGGTGGGATCAGCATGATCATGGTGGACTACTTGCAGCTCATGCGCGTACCGAGCCTTTCGGACAACCGTACGCTTGAGATTGCTGAAATTTCTCGTTCATTAAAGGCACTAGCCAAAGAGCTGCAGTGTCCAGTTATCGCGCTTTCTCAGCTTAACCGTACGCTAGAACAACGTGCAGATAAACGCCCAGTAAACTCTGACTTACGTGAATCAGGCTCTATCGAGCAGGATGCCGACTTAATCATGTTTATTTATCGTGATGAAGTTTACAACGACGATAGCCTAGACAAAGGCACGGCCGAAATCATCATAGGTAAGCAACGTAACGGTCCGATCGGTAAGGTTAGGTTAACCTTCCAAGGTCAATACTCTCGATTCGATAACTATGCGGGTCCAGCAATGGACGACGAATATTAACTGTCAATTGAGTAGTGAAATGCGACTAGCAAGTGCTGAAATCGATTTAACCGCGCTGAGAGAAAACCTACAGCTAACGCAAAAACTGGCGCCAAAAAGTAAGATTATGGCGGTACTTAAGGCCAACGCTTATGGTCATGGTTTGGTTAAAATAGCTCAGCATTTGCAAGATGCGGATGCATTCGCTGTGGCGAGAGTTGATGAAGCGCTCGCGCTTAGAACAGGTGGCATCACTAAACCAATTGTCTTGTTAGAAGGTTTTTTTCATCCTTCTGATTTACCTATTTTACTTGCCAATAATTTGCAAACCATAGTGCATGACATTTCTCAGCTTGAAGCCATTGAGCGTGCTAATTTAGATGCACCGCTCACAGTGTGGCTAAAAGTAGATACCGGTATGCATCGTCTCGGCGTTGAGCCTGAAGAGTTTGAAGCGTTTTATGCTCGCCTTAAGCGATCAAAAAATGTTGCTGATAAAATCCACTTAATGACACACTTTGCTTGTGCCGATGATATCAAAGACAATAAAACCGAAGTACAACAAGTGTTATTTAAGTCTTTGATTGGTCAAAGTCACGCACCATTGTGTTTGGCAAACTCCGCGGGGATCATAGGTTGGCCTGAATCTCATGGCGACTGGATCCGTCCGGGCCTAATGCTTTATGGCGTTTCACCTATGCTTGCGCGTGTTGGCCAGCAACATGGATTAAAGCCCGTCATGCGCTTGACTACTAAAGTTATTGCCATCAAGCGGGTGAGAGCACATCAGGCGGTAGGTTATGGCGGACGTTGGCAATGTGAACAGGACACCTATCTTGCCGTTATTGGTGTTGGCTATGGAGACGGTTATCCCAGACACGCTAAAATTGGCACTCCGGTGGTTATTGGTAACCAGCGTTACGGTATAGTCGGCACCGTGTCTATGGATATGATCAGTGTGAATATTGGTGATAATTCTAATGGCATTCAAGTTGGTGAAGAAGTAGAAATGTGGGGACCAAACCTGCCCGTAGAAGAGATAGCGCAATGTGCAGATACGATTCCATATGAGCTGCTGTGTAACGTCACCCCAAGAGTAAGCTACGAATACATCGAAGGCTAAGCGCCTAGCCTTTTCTGTCACCTTGAAGTGTTGCGATAACGCGTCTTGCACCACCATGGTCACGATGCTCACCGAGATAAATACCTTGCCAAGTACCTAAACGCAGGCGGCCCTCAGAAATGGGAATGGTTACTTCACATCCTAAGGTGCTGGATTTGATATGTGCTGGCATATCGTCATCACCCTCATAGTCATGGCGGTAGTAGCTTTGCCTCTGTGGTACAAAATGATTAAAGTGGCTTTCCATATCCATACGTACCGTTGGATCGGCATTTTCGTTAATTGTTAGGCTGGCGGAGGTGTGTTGTATAAACAGGTGCAGCAGCCCTAGACGATAGTCATGTAGTTCAGGAAGCTGCGAGATAATCTCGTCGTCTACCAAGTGAAAGCCTCGCTTTCGAGGCTTCAAGATAATTTGTTTTTGAGTCCAACTCATAAAGTAACGTGTGTTTTTAACTGTTAGGCGAGTTTGTCGAAGCTGACTTCGATATTGGCATTACCGTCAGGAGAGGTGAATGGCATAATAAGTTTAGGACCATCACATTTATGAGTGATGGTATGGCCTGGGCCTGAAACGACAACCGGTGTTGCCATATCAAATTCGTAACCTTTTTCGCCGAGCAGGTTTTTAGCACCGCCAGTGACCATGTTGGTGATTTCACCAACCATATCAGTGACGTCTTCATTTATGGAGTCTGGGCGTTCACCAAGCATACGCTCCATAATGGTTAGCGCTAAGTTTTCTTCAAAGGTGATCGAAAATGACCCTTTTGTCTGTGGACCAACCATACCAATCAGACCCGATACATCACCTTGTGCGACTTCGTCTTTCTTCACTTTTGGCTTACCCGGCGTCAATTCTGTTTGCGCCATTGTAGCCAATACATTGATTAGAGATGATAAAAAGGGGTTGATGAACTCTACATTCATATGGACTTTCCCTTACGCTTTTTTAATAAATTAGTGTCGCTCTTAGTGATAAGTGTAGTGGGCTTTTTTACTCACTGCACTTAATCTTTACATTTTTCGCAACGGCCATGAGCCTCGATGGTTTGCTCTGTAACCACAAATCCGGTTTCCGCAGCTAGGCTGTTCAGTTCATGCGAAATCGTGTTTGAGTGTAACTCTTGAACGTTACCGCAACTATCGCAGATCAGTAACTGCACTGGATGTGTGTGGTCGAAGTGATGGCAAAGCATAAACGCATTAGTGCTTTCTATTTTATGGATAAAACCCAACTCAGAAAGAAAGTCTAAGGCACGATATACGGTAGCTGGTTTTGCAGCCGCTTCCGTCAACTTGAGCTCTTCAAGTAAGTCGTATGCGCCAACGCCACCTTGTTTAGAGGCGAGTAGTCTAAATACTTTTTCTCTAATAGGAGTAAATCGTGCACCACGGTTGTCACATACTTGCTTGGCTTTGCTAACTAGTAACTCTATATTCATGATTCAAAATCCTTACACTGCCTTGCAATACTAACATATTATTTTTATTAGTCTTGTGTTTACCCAGATTTATTATCTCAAGTGGATATTCGGGAGCGATGTTGCTTTTAAAGTTTGTTTTGCTTGCTAAGATGAGCGCTTAACTGGTTCGATCTTAGTATGGTAAAAGCTTTCAAATTGTGCTGCAGAAAGCGGCTTGCTGATCAGATATCCTTGACCAAAATCACACTCTAGCTGCTGCAATAAACGCAATTGCTCCAGTGTCTCCACGCCTTCGGCGACTACTTTCATCGATAAATTATGCGCCATGGCAATAATGGTTTTAACTAACGCTTTAGACTCGTGAGTGGTGAGCATATCGCTGATAAAACTGCGGTCTATTTTGAGTAAATCGAAGGGGTAATGACGGAGATAGTTCAGTGACGAATAGCCCGTACCAAAATCATCCAAAGATAATTTAAACCCTAACTGATGTAATTGGGTTAGGGTCTGTTTTACCTGTGCCTGTCCTGAGATCAGTACGCCTTCTGTGATCTCCAGCTCGATAAAGCGATTGGCAATCGGGATGTCTTTTACTAATAGCTCAATCTGTTTCAAAAGGTTTGGGTCTTTAAACTGCCTTGGTGATAAATTGATTGCGATGCGGATGTCGGAGTCTAAGTGTTGCTGCCATTGGTGTGCTTGGTTAATAGCCGTTGAGAGCACAAACAATCCGATGTCGATGATCAAACCGCTTTGTTCCGCAACGGGAATAAACTCCGCAGGAGAGACATTACCCAGTGTTTTACTGTGCCAGCGAAGTAAAGCTTCCGCGCCAAATACATCACTGTTTTCAATATAAAATTGAGGTTGGTAAAACACTTCTAACTCGTGTTCATTTAGTGCTACGCGCAGTGCTTCCTCAATTTCAATGCGTCGAGACAACTGTTGACTCATCTTTTGATTAAATAGACAGTAGTTGTTGCGACCATTACTTTTGGCATTGTACATTGCGGTATCAGCGCAGCTAAGTAACTCTTGGGGGGAGTTCGCGTCTAAAGGATAGATAGCAACGCCTATACTGACTGAAATATTAAAATCTTTATCGTCGACAATAATGGGATGGTGAAAAAGTTTGATGAGCATATCGGCAACTGAGGTAATGTCTGCAGTATGTTTAAATCCTCCCATCAACACAATAAACTCATCACCACTAAGACGTGACACGGTATCTTGCTCACGTAGCGATTGCTTGAGTCTTTCTCCCGAAGCGATGAGAATTTGATCCCCCGTTTCGTGTCCGAGTGAATCATTGATCCTTTTAAAATCATCTAAATCAATAAAAAACACCACCGCAAGCTCATCGTTGCGTTCGGCATCAAACAGTTGCTGCGCTAGCCGCTCCATCGCTAAAAAGCGATTTGGTAAATCGGTCAATGAGTCATAAAAAGCGTGATGTAAAATGACTTCTTCTTGACGCTTTTTCTCGGTGATATCTCGCACTGCAATAACCAATTGATCTGTTCCTGGAATAGGAGATAACCGAGCTTCAAATAGCTTCGCTTGATCAGCAATTGTCAGTGGATATTCTATTTGGGTTAATTGGTGGCGCTGATTGGCAGACTTGATGGCTTGGCTAAAGTGTTTAGCTGCGTGGGAGGGCAATACTTCCGACATTTTCTTGTTGATAAATTGCTCAGGCGACATATACAAGTCGTCTGATTTTCCGGTATGGCATTCTAAGATAGTGCCATCCGTATTGATTATAAAGAAAATATCCGGTAATGCCTCAAAAACACTATTAATAAGTGCGTGACGGCGCTGTAATTCTTGGGTGCTTTGTAATTGTTGTTGCCAGTTTTTTTCTAACGTTTGTGCCATGACATTGAATTGCTTGGCAAGGACTCCAAGCTCGCCATGTCCCACAATGTCGGCTCTACTGCTCAAAGACTTTGTGGATAATGCATTGCCTACTTGGATCAGTCTTTTGATCGGTTTATGAATGAAGTAATGGGTAAAGCTTAGTAGCGCGATAATGATGAGTATCAAAAACACCGCTAAAATACTCGCCTTCGTTATCAACTGTTGCTTTAACGAAAGAAAAACGGTGCTTACGTCATAAATAGCAATCAGCCTAACTAAATCAGCGGACTCAGCGACGGGCACTTTAGGAGAAATGGGAATAGCTGCGAGAAAGTGCTGCTGATTAGGGTCAAATGCCACAGTGAGGTCAAGTGTGCGTAGTGTTGCTGTCACTTGCGCCTGACTGATAACTTGATTAAATACTTGCAGTCCAACCGCTGAGTGTTGGCTTTCGTTGAGGAGCGTTTCTCCTTGAATAAGGAAGAGCGCTTTATATTTACCGTCAGAATAATAATCCTCGAGAGTCAGACTTATCTGATTATCGTTGCCCTCCACAAATTCAGTGAAAAGATGTCTACCTAAATGCGTAAAGTTTTGTCTCAGCCTAGCCTCATAGCTTTCGAGCAGCATGTCTCGCTGGTTAACATATGAAATGGAGATAATAAAAGACGAGATCACCAAGCCACAGAGTACCGTGCCCCAAGTCAATGTTTGTTTTAAGTTTATAGAAATAACCCGATTACTCATAAATAACCAATTCAATTACCCTGATCTCGATTAGGTTTATTTTTTCTGCACAGCACTTCAACATTTAAGTGTAGTCCAGCTGCAAAAGCTTGTATTAGATTTGAGGGAAAACTCTTGTGGCAGAGCGAGTGCTATGGCGATGGTGTCTTGAGTTTTCGCATTAGGTCCAATCTCGTTTTCTTTCGCTTTGACCGCAAATGAATTGCTGTAAGCGAATTGGCTTTTTATATTGGTTAAAAAGAAAACAACAAAAGAGAAAAATAATGAATAAGGTCGTTAAGTGCACACTGGTTAGTATGCTATGTGCTTCTGTAAGCTCAGCGGCTCTCGCATATGACAGGATCACGGGAAAAGCTTTTGCTAGCCGTTCAGAGGTTATTGCAACTCAGGGTATGGCTGCAACTTCTCAACCACTGGCAACCCAAGTCGCAATAGAGGTATTGAAGCAAGGCGGAAACGCCATAGATGCTGCAATTGCAGCTAATGCCATGCTTGGCCTAGTGGAGCCTACAGGTTGCGGTATCGGTGGCGACTTATTTGCTATTGTGTGGGACGCGAAGCAACAAAAGTTATTTGGTCTCAATGCTTCAGGGCGCTCACCAAAAAGCCTTTCGCTAGCAAAGTTACAGCAGCAAGGAGATACGATTCCAAGTTATGGGCCGCTTCCTGTTTCTGTGCCCGGTGCGGTCGATGGTTGGTTTGAACTGCACAAAAAATTTGGCAAACTGCCAATGAAACAGTTACTTCAACCCAGTATCGACTACGCTAGAAGCGGCTTTCCAGTTTCGGAGTTGATTGCTTATTACATGCAGCGCTCGGTGTCAGCTCGTGAGCAATATTCCGGATTTAAAGAAGTATTTATGCCTGAGGGTGAAATGCCTAAAAAGGGAGAGATATTTAAGAATCCGGCACTCGCTAATACCTATGAGTTACTTGCAGAAAAAGGCCGCGATGCCTTTTATAAAGGCAAAATTGCTAAAGAAATCGACCGTTACATGAAAGCCAATGGTGGATACTTAAGTTACCAAGACTTGGCTGAGCACCACAGTGAATGGGTTGACCCCGTAAGTGCTGATTATCGCGGCTACACGTTATGGGAACTACCTCCCAATGGTCAGGGCATTGCCGCCCAGCAAATTCTCAATATTTTAGAGGGCTATGATATCAAGGCTATGGGATTCGACAGCCCTGAGTATATTCACACCTTTGTTGAAGCAAAAAAACTTGCCTTTGCAGATAGGGCAAAATACTACGCCGATCCAGACTTTAATGAGATACCAGTCGCAACGCTTATTTCGCAAGAATATGCTGATAAAAGACGTGCATTGATTGATCCAAATAAAGCAGCTAAACGCGATCATGCAGGTCCTGTAGAAGGGGATACCATTTATCTCACGACTGCTGATAAAGAAGGGAATATGGTGTCGCTGATCCAAAGTAATTTCCGTGGTATGGGCTCGGGTATGACTCCAGCTAAGCTTGGCTTTGTCTTGCAAAATAGAGGCGAGCTATTTGCGTTAGATAAAAACCACTACAACGGTTATGCGCCGGGAAAAAGACCATTTCACACCATTATTCCTGCCTTTGTCACAAAAGATGGTAAACCATGGATGAGTTATGGCGTGATGGGAGGTGCGACTCAACCGCAAATGCATGCGCAGATCCTCATTAACATGATTGATTTTGGTATGAATCTACAAGAAGCGGGCGATGTGCCTCGAATTCTGCATAGTGGTTCATCGCAGCCAACCGGTGAAATCATGACGGATGGAGGGTATGTCAGTCTCGA
Source organism: Pseudoalteromonas sp. OF5H-5 (assembly GCF_021530695.1). NCBI lineage: Bacteria > Pseudomonadati > Pseudomonadota > Gammaproteobacteria > Alteromonadales > Pseudoalteromonadaceae > Pseudoalteromonas > Pseudoalteromonas sp. OF5H-5. The sequence goes on along the minus strand of NZ_JAKGBF010000007.1, from coordinate 202,711 downwards.
GTCTGGTTTTTCCATGGAAACCCGTAGAGAGCTGATAAAAAAGGGTCACAAATTACAAGAAGCAGTTGGTCCTTATGGCGGTTATCAAGCGATTATGCGAGATGGTAAAACTGGAGTGTACTATGGTGCATCCGAAACAAGAAAGGATGGCCAAGCAGCAGGTTACTAAAAGCCTGATTGGGTAGTGAAATCCACACGAATTGTAACAGTTAAAGCACTTCGCTTTTTGTTATCTTGATGTAATATTATTGTCGTTAAACGGAAATTTAAGGAACAATAACATGACAAAAATAATAACAAAGCGAAGTGCCTTGTCGACACTCGTTGCGGCGCTTTTAACTACGCAGAGTTGGGTAGTATTTGCTGACACCATTATCAATAATGTTTACTCAGAAAAGGGCTTAGCTGGTACGCTAAGCCAAGAAAAAATCGACGAGCAAAACTATACAGCCAAAATTGAGTTTGGCTGGAACAACCGTCGGATCTTAATTGATGAAACCTTAAAGTTGAATGAAAAAGGGTTACCCATCAATTTTAGTCTTAAAGGACGTTCTGCTTTTGGCTCCACAATTGATGAAACGTTTAGTTATAACAGAGGCATTGCGCAGTGGAAAAGTGTCAATGAATCAGGCATTAAAGCTGACGCGACACTCGATTTCTACGTACCGTCTAATAACCACCTTGCACTAGATAACGCGACGATGCGTTATGTTCTAAAAAATAATAAATACGAATTAGATGTTTACCCTCAGGGTAAAATGCTTATCGAAAAAATGAAGACGATGAAGTTGGGGGAACAAACCGTTCATCTATTAGTAACGAGTGGCCTTAGTCTTACCCCTAATTTTGCATGGTATGACGACGATGGTAACTATTTCGCGCAAAGTTGGGGGCCAATGTATGTCTTGCGCGACGGCTACACCAAAGCACAGTTCGAAGAACTTGAGACTATCCAAAAACAAGCCGAACAGCAACATCTAGAAAACCTCGCTAACAAGCTGACACATGATGTCCCTGCATTACTGATTGAAAATGTTGCTGTCTTTGATGGTGAGCAGAAAAAACTGCTGAAAAACCATGATGTATTGATTAAAGATGGCAAGATTGTCGAAATCGCTAAACATATTAAAAAGCAAAATGGCGTGGTTAGCCTTGATGGAAAAGGGAAAACCTTGATCCCTGGGCTTTGGGATATGCACGGTCATTTATCAAAAGAGAACGGTATTTTAAATATTGCGAACGGTGTTACCAGCGTTAGGGACATGGGTAACGAGCACGACAATATTATGGAAATTGAAGCGCTCTTTAACACCAATCAGGTGCTGGGCTCGCGTGTATATCGTGCTGGCTTTATGGATAAATTCAGCGAAAACTCAGCAGGCTTAAGTGTGAAGTCATTGGAAGAAGCGCTCGAGACGGTCGATTTCTTTGCCGATAATGGCTATGTTCAAGTGAAGCTCTATTCTTCTATCGATCCGAACTGGGTAAAGCCTATTTCTGAACGTGCACATAGCCGTGGATTGAGGCTTAGCGGTCACGTGCCCGCGTTTATGACGGCAGAGCAAGCCATTGAAAATGGCTATGACGAGATTCAGCACATTAATATGCTATTCCTTAATTTCCTTGCTGGTGAAGAAGTGGATACCAGAACACAAAAACGGTTTTCACTGATGGGAGAGCAAGCCTCTGGCTTATCACTTGATAGTCCAGAGATGAATGCATTCATCAAGCTACTAAGTGATAAGCGCATCGTTGTGGATCCTACCGTATCAACATTCAGAAGCTTATTGATGGCAGAAGATCAAAAGATCAATCCGGAATTTGCTGCTATTTCAGAGCATATGCCAATTGCATTCGCTCGCGGTTTAAAAGGGGCTGAGATGCATGTTGATGAACAGTTTAAACTGAGCTATCAAGAGTCAGGTGAAGCAATGCAAAAAATGCTGAAAAAGCTCTATGATGCTGGTGTTCCAATGGTACCTGGAACGGATAATATTGCAGGCTTTACCTTGATCCGTGAGCTAGCACTTTACGTTGATGCGGGCATTCCTGCGGCCGATGTGCTGAATATGGCAACGCTTGAGAGTGCTAAATTGATGGGGGTTGCACATCAAACCGGTTCAATTGCCAAAGGCAAAGTGGCAGATCTAGTGTTGATCGATGGCGATCCACTTAAGGATATAACAGCACTGCAAAAAGCGACATTGGTGATCAAAGGTGAGCAAGCATTTAAGCCTGCTGAAATTTACCAAGCGATTGGAGTGAAGCCGTTCACTACCTCGCCTTCGCTAAAGTAATATTAAGCACATCACAAAAGTAATAGTTTGATGCTATAAAACCAGTGCAAAAAATATAACACTTGCACTGGTTTTATTTTCGTTACCTCGATATCAGACTAAATTGTATTTCTGAGTTTTATCAAAAGTGTTTCTAAAACAGAGGTTTGTTTAAAAAACAAACAAAATGTTCTGGCTTTCCTGTTACTACCTAATAAAAAATTCCTAAAAACGGTTTGGTGTAATCTTGTGTAATGGATAAATTTACTTTTTTGTTAATAAAGCGGTTTATTTATCAGTTTCTTGTGCTAGCCTTTTTCAGTACAGATCACGAGTCGTTGATGTGAAGCCATGCAAATTGTGTGTGTTTTACCAGCTTCGGTATGGTCTTTTTTATAACTCTATTTGAGACTTTGATGTCGTCACCCTCGCGTACAAGGATGGTAAAAAAGTTGCCATATTCAAGCGTTAAAGTGACAGTGAGTGATTACAGCAATGTTGTATATATGCTGCAAGCAAATAGCAAAAGGTGCTGTTGATTAACTTGGCTCGCGGTTTTAGCGGTTAGTTAACCTTTATAGATATACCCTACAAACGTTTTCCTACTTAAGTGGGTACTGTGTTTGTTGCGGTTAAGTAATTGATTGGTTTTTTACAACGTTACTGATGGTTAACTGTCGCAAGCCAAATTGATACTGCTCGCGCTGTTGCCAAAGGAATCCCAACCAAGTTATGGGGATGGCATGAATACAAATATTGTTACTATACTCGCGAGTTTAGCGCGTACTCGATCTCAAGATATTGCCTATCAATATTTTTACGATGAGGCATTACCAAGTAAAACCATTTCCTACCAAGAACTGCATGAGCGTGCAGCCTCTATTGCTGAGACATTGAGTGAATATTTTGAACCGGGTGACAGAGCATTATTACTGTACAACTCTGGATTTGAATTTATAGAAGCTTTTTTTGCGTGTTTATACGCCGGGATAATTGCGGTACCGGTTTATCCACCTAAAAAGAATCAAAATGTTGATCGTCTGCGCGCCATCATCGAAGACGCAGGTGCCAAAGGTGCACTTACCAGTGAAAAGATCAATGAAATCGCCAAGCCATTGCTTGATTCTGAGCCAAGTCTAGCGCAGTTAGCACTATTTACTACCGATAACATTGCACTTAAATCAACCACTCAACAGTGGCCTCGTGCACAAATCCGTGGTGAGCAACTGGCATTTTTGCAATATACCTCAGGCTCGACGGGCACACCTAAAGGCGTAATGGTAACTCACGACAATATTCTTGATAATCAGGCGCTAATGAAAGAAGCGTTTGGTCATGACAGCAACTCTTCGATTGTAAGTTGGTTGCCTCATTTCCATGATATGGGACTGATTTTTGGCATAATGCACCCAATCTATATCGGTGCGACAGCGGCGCTGATGAATCCGGCTTATTTCCTGCAAAAACCACTACGTTGGCTAAAACTGCTTTCACAAACCAAAGCATTAACGTCAAGTGCGCCAAACTTTGCCTATGATCTGTGTGTGGACACCGTCAAAGATGAAGACCTTAAAGACTTAGATTTGTCCCATTGGCGCTCAGCACTAAATGGCGCGGAACCAGTGCGTGCCAGCACGTTAGAGCGCTTTTATCAAAAGTTTAGAGTGTGTGGCTTACAAAGAGAGAGTATCGCACCTTGTTACGGCATGGCAGAAACCACTTTATTTGCAACTGGTGGACGTCTTCTAGAAAAGCCAAAGATATTACGTATTGATGCAGCCAAGCTACAGCAGGGCATAGCCGAACAAGTCGCAGATGAAGATACAGTAGATGCGTTTTATGCATTAGATGTGGCTGATGAACAGCAACCTTATTACGCCGTATCTTCTGGCGTGAGTTGGGGCGAGCATTGTATTGCGATTGTTAACCCTGAGTCTTTTGAAGCATGCAATGATGGTGAAACCGGAGAAATTTGGGTAACTGGTCCAAGTGTAGCAAAGGGGTATTGGAATAACCCAGCGGCAACTGAGGCTACATTTCATGCCAGAATTAAAGGTGCTGACGAGCGGGCTTATCTCCGTACTGGTGATTTAGGCTTTATCCAGCGTGGGGAATTGTTCGTTACAGGACGCGCCAAAGACGTGCTTATCTTCCGCGGTAAAAACTACTACCCGCAAGATATAGAGCTTACAGTTACACAAGCAAGCGATAGCTTAGAGCAAAATGGCGGCGCAGCGTTTTCGGTCGCCGCTAATGGTGATGAAGAGCGTTTGGTGATAGTACAACAGGTAAAGCGTACTGCACTAAGAAAGTTAAATGCTGAGCAGGTATTACAGCAGATAACCGCTGCGATCGTTGAGCACCACGGCATTACGCCCTATGACATCGTATTGATAAAACCCGGTCGCATTCATAAAACATCGAGCGGTAAAATTCAGCGCCAAGAGAATAAGCGCAGTTATTTAGCCGATAACTTTGAAGTAATTGCGCGCGCCCGTGAAGCTGCTGTACCACAGCAAGCTGAGGCACCATCGTCCTCATCGTCACTACAACAAATTCAGCGGTTATTACAAGATTTAGTCGCACAAGAAATAGATAAGCCCGCGCGTAGTTTGGATATCGACGCGCCATTCTTGGCATTAGGTGTGGATTCGATGAAAGCGGTGCGGATCTCAGGGGAATTAATGGAAGTACACGAGCTAGATCTTGAGCCTACGGTACTTTACGAATATCCCTCAATTCGCGAACTAGCCCAGTATTTAAGTCAGTTTAGTACGCTTACTCAAGCCCTAGGACAGACAGAGCTTAACGAGTCGAAAGGCGCCACTGAGCAAGCGAATAAGACGCAGCCTACTCGTCGAGCTGAAGATATTGCAGATACAGATATTGCCGTGATTGGCATGGCCTGTCGTTATCCTTCAGCAAATGGACTCGATGCATTTTGGCAGCTGTTATGTCAGCAAGGTGATGGGATCACCGCGCCAGATCCTAAGCGCCAGCAGCTTTGCCCGAATCTTGAAGCCGACCGTCTCGGTGGTTATTTAGAGAACGTCGATGAGTTTGACGCTGCATTATTTGGCATCTCGCCACTCGAAGCTAAGCATATCGACCCACAACATAGATTACTGCTCCAAACGACTTATCACGCTATACAGCATGCCGGTTACCAACCCGCCACGCTCGCAGGTAGCAATATTGTCGTGTATGTCGGTATATCGCAAAATGATTACTTTTTATTGTCGCAACAACAGCAAAAAAGTACCGCATATTTAGGTACGGGTACAGCGCTGAGCATTGCTGCAAACCGCATTTCTTATAGCTTTAATTTTACCGGCCCGAGTGTGGCGATTGATACTGCGTGCTCGTCATCGCTGGTGGCGCTACATCATGCAATTCAAGCACTAAGAAATGGAGAAACGAACGCGGCGTTGGTGGCGGGCGTTAATCTTATTCTGAGCGATGATGTGACTAAGGCCTGTGAAAACGCACAAATGTTGGCAGCAGACGGCCATTGCAAAACCTTTTCACAGGCAGCGGATGGCTATGTGCGAAGTGAAGGAGTTGGGGTGGTGATGCTAAAGCCGCTACAACAAGCCATGGCAGACAACGACCCGATTGTTGGTGTACTCAAAGGCAGTGCAATTAATCAAGACGGCCGCAGCAATGGCATTACCGCGCCAAATAGTGCCGCGCAACAGGCTGTGATCAATGCCGCCCTTGATAATGCCAAGATGCAGGCGGGAGATATCCACTATGTGGAAACCCATGGCACGGGTACGGAGCTTGGCGATCCTATCGAGATCACAGCATTAAACCGCACGTATGGAGAACATCATAGTCGTCATGATCCGGTTATTCTCGGTGCGGTAAAAGCGAATATTGGTCACCTTGAATCCGGTGCGGGTATTGCTGGGCTTATCAAAACGCTACTGTGTTTACAGCATGGGCAAATTCCTGCGCAGCGTTACAGTGAGGTGTTAAACCCGCATATTCCATGGCAAAAACTCCCATTTATGGTGCCGCAAAACATGCAGACATGGTCTGTACAACAAGGGGGGATAAGAGCCGCTGGATTAAGCTCTTTTGGTTTTGGTGGTACTAATGCACATGTGATCTGCGCACAAGCGCCTGTGCCTAAACCAGAAATGCAAGCTGAAGTAACACCGCCTTTGTTTTATCTATTGCCTCTCGCTGCTAAATCTAAAGCTGCATTGCAGAAACTTGCTGGTCACTATAGTGAACGATTGTCGAGTCTGACTCCTCAAGCATTTGATGACTTCTGCGCACAAAATGCCGAGCAAGTGCCGCTTAAAGGTGTGCATAAAACGTTTAGTGGTGTGAGTAGAGAAGCACTTATTTCGCAACTGAATAGTCCCATTATTGCTGAACAGTCCTCGGCAAATACTGCACCAGAAGTTGCGTTTTTGTTCACCGGACAAGGTTCACAATACCCCTTGATGGCCCTCTCTTTATATCAACACCACGCAGTGTTTCGCAGTCACTTAGATGACATTGACAGTCTGATTGGCGAGCGCTTTGGAGCACGCCTGTTGGATGTGTTATTCGATGAAAAGCATAGTGAACTGCTGGCACAAACCCGTTGGACGCAAGTGAGCTTGTTTGCCGTTGAATACAGTGTGGCAAACTTATTGATGCATTATGGGGTGAAGCCATCCCAGCTACTCAGTCATAGTGTTGGTGAGTATGCAGCGGCTTGTATTGCTGGCGTGTTCTCGCTTCGAGATGGTGTTGAGTTGATTGCAGCGCGTGGTCAACTAATGCATGAATTACCGATAAAAGGCAGCATGATCGCCGCAAGATGTGATGAAATAACCGCACGTAATTGCTTGAGTGAGATTCAGGAGCAAGTGGTTATCTCAGCCTTCCATGGTGAGGCTGGGGTAGTATTCTCCGGTGCTGATGAAGCAATCACAGCCCTCAGTGACGTGCTTGCAGCACAGCAAATTAAAGTAAAAGCGCTGCATACGGCAAACGCTTTCCACTCTCCATTGATGGCCCCCATGCTAGAGGCCTTTAGGGAAGTCGCTGAACAGGTTAGATTCCAACAGCCTCGGCTGCCTTTTGTTTCATCCATGACGGGGCAAGTGGAGTCTACACTTATCGCTACGGCCGAGTATTGGGTTGAACAAATTAAGGCACCGGTTCGCTTTGTTGACTGTGTAACTGCGCTTGAGTCACTTGAGCATGGCTTAGCGATTGAGCTTGGTCCCAAACCTATTTTGAGTGGCTTACTACAAGAAAACAGCAATAACAAAGCGCTTAATTATGCCCATGTATTGCACCCCAAAGGCGATGATAGCAAGAGGTTCGTCGAGTGTTTGGGCACATACCTCGATTTAGGCGGGCCGCTCGAATGGCAACAGGTGTATGGCAGTCGTCCGAGCGTTAGAGTGGGCTTGCCGCAATATCCATTTGATTGCAGCTCATACTGGATTTTTGGTACTGAACAATCACAGCCCGAAGCTCTGACAGTGGTGAATGCGAGTGACCGTGATGCACAAATTCGCAGCTTTGTGCTCAATACCCTAGCGGGGTTATTGTCGATGCCCGCTGATGCCATCCAAACCAACCTCCCTTTGCTAGAAATGGGGGTTGATTCGTTGATGATCATGCAGGCTGTTAGAGTGTACGAGCGGGAATTCGGTTTAGAGTTTAGTGTTCGTCAATTTTATCAAGAGCTCAGCGATGTCGATAAGTTAGTGGCCTATATTCAAAGCCATAGTGACTATCTCAAAGCGCCGCAAGGTTCACAACAAGCTGGCAGTTTGCCATCACCTGCATCGGTGACGACTGATACGCCAAAAGGTAGTGTAGTAGAGGCTGACAACCACACGCTTGTCGCTATCTATCAGGCGCAATTGCAGGCGGCAAGCACAGTGACCAGCGCTGAAGCGAGAGCTGCGTTAGAAGCTGTGGTGGGACAGCAGTTACGCCATATTCAGGGCGCGAAAGTTGAAAACAGTGCAGTCACCTCGACAGCAACCTTGGTATCAAAGCCCCAGCCAAGCAGAGCCCAATCTGTATTACCAGGCGCGCAACAAAAACAAGTGCAGCGTGCCAATAGCAGCCCGGCCATACGCCAACACCTTGCTGCATTGAGTGATGCTTACATTGCGAAAACGCACAGTTCAAAAGCGCTAGTGAGCAAATATCGCGCACGCCTTGCGGATTGCCGAGCATCGGCGGGTTTTAGACTGTCGAGCAAAGAGCTACTTTATCCGGTGTTTTCTAAGCGTTGTGAGGGCGCATATATTTGGGATATCGATGATAATCGCTATATTGATATCACCATGGATTTTGGTACTAACTTATTTGGTCATAATCCTGACTTTATCAAAGCAGCACTGGCGCAACAGCTTGAAGCCGGGATGCAACTGGGGCTTGCAAGTCCTGATGCGCCTGAGGTTGCTGCACTTATCTGTGAGCTGACTGGGCTTGAGCGGGCATCGTTTTGTAACTCTGGTACAGAGGCGGTCATGACGGCGCTACGTTTGGCAAGAACGGTGACCAAACGCGATAAAATTGTTCAGTTCTCAGGCGCGTACCATGGTCACTATGATGGTACTTTAGCAACTGAGTCGCCAGAGCAAGGCGTAGAGGCAATGTGTGCTGGAGTGCGTTATGGCGCAATCGCCGATAATCTCGTTTTACCTTATGGTGATGATGAAGCGCTTGAGACCATTACCCGAGAGGCGCAACATATTGCTGCGGTGATTGTTGAACCGGTACAAAGCCGTCATCCTGAAAATCAGCCTTGGGCGTTTTTACGTAAACTACGTAGGCTTACCGAAGCGCATGGTATTGCCCTCATTTTTGACGAAATGATCACTGGCTTTAGAGCACATCCCGGTGGTGTTCAAGGTTTGCTTGGCATTAAGGCCGATATGGCAACCTACGGCAAAATCGTCGGTGGTGGTATGCCTATTGGTGTGGTCGCGGGGGCCGCTACCTACCTTGATGCCATTGACGGTGGCAATTGGCAATACGGAGATGATTCCTACCCTCTGACCGATACCACCTTCTTTGCCGGGACTTTCTGCAAACATCCAATGACTATGGCGAGCGCCAAAGCGGTGTTGCAAGCTATTCAGTCGCAAGGTCCAACGTTACAACAAGGGATCAACGACAAAACCGCGGCATTTAAAGCACATCTCAATGCGTTTTTTGAAACCCATGATGTACCGATTCGAATAGAAGCGTTTGCCTCATTATTCCGTTTTCGCTTTTCGCAAAATCTTGATGTGTTCTTTTATGAAATGCTAGAGCGCGGTGTGTTTATCTGGGAAGGGCGAAACTGCTTTTTCAGTGCCGCCCATACAGATGAAGACATTGCAGCGGTGATAAACGCAGTTGAAGCCAGTGTACTTAGCTTAAAACGTGCGGGCTACTTTGGTGAAACGAGTCAAAGTGATGACGATGCTGCATTTCCACTTAGCCATAGCCAGCAGCAGCTATTAGCGATGGCGTTGACCTCAAGTGATGGAGCGAGTGCATATCAACTACAAGCGATATTAAAGCTCTCCGGCAAGCTCGATTTACCGCGGCTGCAACAAGCCGTTACCGCGGTCTGCCGCGACTTCCCAATCTTGCGTTTTGGTGTCGATAGTGACCGCTTAATGCAATATTGCCGAGTGGAAAAAGCCGAGTTGCATGTTGAGCCATGGAGTGAGGACGACCAAGTAACATTGCAAGCGCGGTTATCCGCGCTGCGTTATCAACCATTTGACTTTGCAAAAGACCCACTTTGTAGAGTGACGCTGTTGAGTGATGGCAAAGCGCAGCACTATCTAAGTGTTGTAGCCCATCATGTGATCTGCGATGGGCTTTCACTACAAATAGTGCTGGCAGCAATCGCTGAGCGCTACAATCAAGATGCAAAACAAAATGAGGTGGCAAGCCGAGCTGTCTCCTTTAGTCACTATGTTGATAGCTTGCAGGCATATTCGCATTCACCGGAAGCTGCAAAAAACCAAGCTTTTTGGCATCAGTGCTTAGCGAGTTCAACACCACTTGAGCTGCCAAAATCAACGACGGTGAGCGTGGCTTCATACCAAGTTAATCAGCTCACATTACCCATTTCATCGAGTGCAATCCGAAACACTGAGACCCTTGCTCAATCTTTGCGTTGTGGGCAATTTGCAACCATGCTTGCACTTTATTGCTTGTGGCTACACAAGTTAAGCGGTCAGGCGGTAATAAGTGTAGGTGTGCCGGTATCAGATAGGCAACGACTGGCGTCGCAGTTTGAGCCTGAGTTGCTCGACCAAGCGTTACTGGGTTATTGCACCAATATCTTGCCCATTGTGGTTGACATGACTAGCATTAGCACTATCGGTGAGCTGGTACAGCGGGTGCAAAATACTTTACTTGATGCCTTTGATCACCAAACCCACCCGTATGCAAGCCTTGCCGATGACCAGCTAATTCTACCTAGCACTTTGTTTAATCTAGATAAAGTCACCACTTTGCCGAACTTTAATGACCTAGAAGTTGAAGTACAGCCAAGTGTCGCTAAATTTGGCCAATTTGAACTGACGACAAATATGACCTGTGTTGCGGGGCAGTGGTCCCTGTTAGTGGAATATCACACAGCAAAATTTGATACTGAATTAATGACCCAGTACGTGGCTAAGTTTGTCCATTTGCTGTCGCAGGTTCAAGGCAATACACCGATAGGGGCTCAAAATGAGCTGATACAAAGTAGTGATGATGTGTATCGATTGGTTGAGTTACCGCTACAGCAAGAGAAATCGGTTAAGGTCGCGACGAGTTTCGTTGAAACTTGGCAGCACAATGTGTCGCGTTGCAGCGCACGTACGGCACTGGTAACGGATGATGTGAGTCTCAGTTATGAGGCACTAGATTCGCGTGTTAACCAACTCGCTCACTACTTGATGAAGCAGCAGGTAACGCCCAATAGTATCGTGGCGGTGGCATTACCACGCAGGGCGGAGCTGTTGATAGCACTCATGGCGGTGATGAAAGCTGGAGCGGCATTTTTACCACTCGATCTCACCTTTCCTGACGAGCGCATCGCGCATATCTTAGAGGATGCCAAAGCGAGTGTTGTGCTATGTGATGCCAGCAGTGCAGAGTCTGCGTTATTCAATCATGGTCGTTTCAAACGAGTCTGTATGGATAGCGATGCCGAAGTCATTGCCAAAAGTTCGACTCGCAGCCCAAGCTTGCTAATTCAAGCTCAGCAGCGTGCTTACGTGATTTATACCTCTGGTTCCACGGGGTTACCCAAGGGCGTTGAAGTCAATCACGGGGCATTTGCTAATCTGCTTGCGTCTATGTGTCGTGAGCCGGGGCTGGTGGCAAATGACCGTTTATTGGCTATCACCACAGTAGCGTTTGATATTGCCTTGCTAGAGTTGTTTGGGCCATTACTCGTTGGTGCGTCGGTGGTGCTGGCAAGTGATGAAAGTATTAGCGATCCTGCTGTGCTTGGCGCGCTTATTGAACAGCAGCAGATCACAGTGATGCAGGCAACGCCAACGCTATGGCAATTAGTGTTAAATGCGGCGCCAGCATGCACTTCTGGCATAAAAGTATGGAGTGGCGGTGAGCCTTTACCTCAGGCACTGGCCGCGCAGTTACTTAGTCACAGTAAAGCGGTTTATAACTTATACGGGCCAACCGAAACCACGATTTGGTCGGCGGTGGCACATATCGACAATGCCGCAGAGATAACCATTGGTAAAGCGATACAAAATACTAGCTTATTTGTGCTCCCAACAGAGTGCCATGGTGAAGGGCTGCCTTTACCCGACGGCGTATGGGGCGAGTTATACATTGGTGGCAGTGGTGTTGCTATGGGTTATTTACATCAAGCGGAGCTGACCGAGCAGCGTTTTATCAATCATCAATTTACAACTTCCATTAGCCGCCGCTTATACAAGACGGGAGACAAAGCGAGGCGTTTAGCTGATGGCCGCTTTGAAGTAAAAGGACGCTTAGATAATCAAATTAAACTCCATGGTCATCGTATAGAGCTTGGCGATATTAGCCATCACCTAGGGCGGATACTCAATACTAGTGAAGTCGATGTTTGCGTACAAACGCTAGAAACTGGCCCATGTCTGTGTGGTTATATGATTGATGATGGTGAGCTATCAACCGAGTGGTCTTCGCCTCGGCTGCGCCAAGCGCTCGGTGAATGGTTACCAAGTTACATGGTGCCTGAGCATTTTGTTTGGTTAAGTCAATGGCCGATGACACCAAATGGTAAGCGCGACCGAAAAGCACTACCAATGCCTGCTATTGAGCCAGTATCAGAAATATGCACGTTGGCTCCTCGCACTGAAACAGAAAAACAGCTGCATCAACATTATATAGCGCTTCTCCCTGTTGAGCAGTTGGGCGTCACAGCACGTTTTGTGGATAGCGGCGGCAATTCGGTGATTGGTATGCAGTTGGTATCGAGACTCAACCGAGCTTTCAATATTAAATTGACCATTGGCGACATCTTTGAGCACGCCTGTATTGCAGAGCTTGCTGAGTGTATCGAAGCGCTAAAACAAGCTCATGATGCTATTTCGGTGGAGACGCAGACTCCAAACGTAGAGAAAGTCAGTGATATTGTAAGCGACCGAGATTTGAGTGCTGCGCTAAGTGATAAATCTATGACGGAGATGGACTTGTAATGATGGAAAACTTTGCAATAAAACAGTGGTTAGATGAGCTTGACCGTCAACAGATTTATGTTTATTTACAGCAAGATAAATTAAAACTTAGAACACCGCTTGGGCAGGTGCCAGAGGGTATTCTGGATAAGATAAAGGCGCACAAAACTGCGCTTATCACCTACCTTCAGGGGCAACAAAAGCAATCTGCTGCGCTCTCGGCAGCACAGCAAAGAATGTGGTTTATTGATAAATATGAAGGGGGCACTGCGGCATACAACATGGCTGGGCTAGTTAAATTATCGCAGCCATTTTCAGTCACGGATATTGAACAAGCGTTGAGCCGCTTGATAGCTAAGTACGATATTTTGAGAGCACGATTTATCACGGTTGAAGGGAAGGTGGTGCAGCAAATTGAACCTGCTGAGGCGATGAAAATTGCTGTGATGACCGTGGATGAAGAAGTGCTACCCAATCAGCTACCAGAGTCGATTAAAGAGGCTGTGGGGTATCAGTTTGATCTTGCCAACGAGTCGCTGCTGCAAGTGACGGCTTTAGTGAGTAACTCTCACACTGCTTGCCGCTGGTTACTCGTTAACATGCATCATATTATTAGTGATGGCTGGAGCGTGACTATATTTATCAACGCACTGCTGTATGAGCTATCGGAGGCGTGTGTTGAGCTTCCCGATTTACAGTATGTTGACTATGTGCACTGGGAGCAGCAATTAAGACAATCCCCAGACTATCAACAACAATTGGCTTATTGGACTGAGCAGTTAGAGGCATTTACACCGTTTGAATTGTCCACCAGCTATCCAAGAAAAAAAGAAAAGCGGTACCAAGGTGACACGGTTCGTTGTTCGTTTAACGCAGAACAAATACAACGATTAGATAAAGCTTGCCACAGCGATGGCGTAACACATTTTACCGCCTTGCTGGGCGTGTTTTACATCTTGCTTTATCGCTACAGTGAGCAAGCCGATATTACCTTAGGGGTGCCGATTGCAAATCGTCAGCAAAGCGAGTTTGAAGCTATGCTTGGCTGCTTTATTAATACCTTGCCACTGCGTATGCAGATAAACGGACATCACTCCATGAGTGAGGCGATTAAGGCGCTGCAATACAAAGTATTGCAAGGGCTTAGTAATCAAAACGCTGCCGTGGAAGACATCATTGAAGCGCTAGAGCTACCCAAATCCGCCGCGCATTCCGCCTTGTTTCAAGTGTTATTTAACTACAATGGTGTAGCCAGTAGTAAGGTGTCGGTAAATAACCAATTAGAAGCCGAGTTAATTGCCCTAGATAATGGCACAGCGAAATTTGACTTAACCCTATCTGTTGATGATACAGATGATGCCCTTGTGTGTGACTTTGTTTATGCAACAGGGCTTTATGACCATGCGCTTATTCAGCAATTTGCCGATGATTATTTGGCACTCGTCCAGTGCTATTGTGCTAAAGAGGCGCTGCCGATTGACGACTTGGTGCTCAAATCAACGAACTTACCGACAAAGGCGGCAAATATCAATCACAACATCAGCCAGCCGATGCTTGTGCCGCAAGCAATCAGAAGTATAGCGCAAACTCAAGGTGAGGCGATTGCAGTGGTTGTGCCAAGCACCAATGGCGAAGCATCGCGGGCCCTAACGTATCAGCAGCTACAATCTCAAAGCCTACAAATTGCCAACAACTTAGATGTTCCAGCGTCAATCATTGCGCTGATAACAACGGGCGATATGAGTGACATTGTCACTATGCTTGGCGTAATGCAAAGTGGCCGTGCGTATTTACCTATTGATGGCAATATGCCCACTGCCAGAGCGCTACAAATGCTAGCGCAAGCTGAGTGTAATACGGTGGTGGTAAGTGTCGAAACGCCACTTTGCCAAGCGCTACGAGAAGCTGACATCAGAGTGCTTACATATAGTGAGCTGAGCCAAAACAAAGGAGCGCCGCAGCAAACTTATTCACCAAGTTTTGATGATAGCGCGTATGTGTTGTTTACTTCTGGTTCTACTGGTGTGCCCAAAGGGGTTGAGATCAGCCATGGCGCGCTGAGTCACTATTGCAGCAGCATCGCGGCGAGATTGAGTTACAACCAAGATACGCGAGCGGGCGTGGTCACAGGACTTGCCACGGATTTATGCTTAACGGCTGTGTATCCGGTGCTTACTCATGGCGGCACTGTGGTACTCACCCTTGCAAACCAAGCGCCAGAACCGACTGAAATTGCAGCCAAGTTAGTGGCTGAGCAAGTTAACTTGATAAAATTAACCCCTTCTTTTGCCGCGGTGCTGTTGCCTCAATTTGCTGAGCAAAAGCCCGCTATTTCGCAGTGGGTGTTAGGTGGAGAAGCATTAGGTGAGCAGCTTGTTGATAGCATTCGCGCGCTGACGCCAGCAGCGCGTATTTTCAACCATTATGGTCCGACGGAGGCTTGTGTTGGAGTGGTTTGTCATGAAGTCACAGACAGCAGGCTAACCGGCCACAGTTATCCGATCGGTGCGCCTTTGGCACATGTCACCACCTGCGTATTCAACAAACAGGGGAAGCCAACACCCGCTGGCATGCCTGGAGAGCTCTATATTGGCGGGCCGAGCCTCGCCAAAGGATATATAAATGCGCCTTCAGAGACCGCTGCTCAGTTTACAAGCGTCTTGCAAAATAGCGGTCAACGCACGCGTTTTTACCGCAGTGGTGATAGCGTTAGGCTGAATGTGAGCGGCGAGCTTGAATTTCTCGGTCGAATTGACAAACAAGCGAAAATTCGCGGTTACCGCGTTGATCTCAATGAAATAGAAGCTGCACTGTTAGCGCTTGATGAGGTATCGCAGGCAGCAGTCGTGGTGCGCAAGCTCGGCAAGCAAGATGCTTTGGTTGCTTTTGTGGTAAGTGGTGGTGGCAGCCAGTGCGCAGCAACCAATCTGCGCGAGGTGATCCGCCAAGGCTTGAAGCGTCGCTTGCCTGAGCCGATAATCCCAAGCTGGATAGAGCTTTGCCAACACTTACCCATCCTGAGTAATGGCAAGGTAGACCGCCAACAATTACAGTCTTTGGCATTAACTTCTCAAAGCCAAAGTAGTGAGGTGACAAGTGCGTTGCAGCGACAGTTAATCACACTCTATCAAACCTTAACGGGCGCACCAGAAGTGGGGCTGCACGATAGCTTTTTCAGCATCGGTGGTCACTCTTTATTGGCAATGCAATTACTCAATGAACTAAGAGCCCAGCTCTCGGTGGAGGTGAGCTTAAAGCAACTGTTTGCCAATCCTAGCGTATTTGAACTAAGCGAGATACTGGCTAACTCTCAGTCTCAATCTTCATTACCAAGTCTACAACCTGCGCCACCACAGCCCAATTATCCTTTGTCATTTGCACAGCGGCGCTTGTGGTTTGTAGACCAACTGCAAGGGCACAGCAACCAGTATAACCTACAGGGCATATTTCAATTGCAAGGCAAACTGAATACCAAGGCCTTAGAGCACGCCTTTATTGCTGTGATTAAGCAACATCCAGTCTTGGCGTTTAATTATCATCAAAATGAGCAAGGAGAACCGCACCAAAGCATTAACCTTGATGCTCGATTTACCTTGATTAAGCACGACTGGACAGATAAATCCGCTGAGCAACAAGCACATGCGTTAGAGCAGGCCATCGCAGAAGATTACGCAACCAGCTTCGATTTAAGCCGTGATTTAATGCTGCGCGCCAGTCTTTATCAACAAGAGGCGATGCAGGCTACCCTTGTGATCACCTTACATCATATCGCTGCCGATGGTTGGTCTATTGCGTGTTTGAGCGAAGCGTTAGAGCAGGCATACAAAGCTGCTCTCAGCGGCGAAACCTTATCTCTACAAGAGGTGCATTACGTTGATTATGTAATGTGGCAACAGCAGCTGGAACAGGGGGCGTTATGGCAACAGGAGCTCGACTATTGGCGTATGCAATTACAAGGTCTGCCCAAGGCTCATGAATTACCGCTAGATTGTAGCAGAGAAGCAAAAACCTCTTTGCGTGGCGCCTTAGTGATTGAGCCTATACCTGCGGCGCTGGTCAGTGCACTTCGAGCGTATCAAACTCGTTCAGGGCAAACCTTATTTGTGTTACTGCAAACGCTATTTTCATTGTGGTTAAGCCGCTTTTCTCAACAGCGCGACGTGGTTGTTGGTACGCCGGTATCAGGACGTCACCTCAAAGCATTTGAAAATATGATTGGTAACTTTATCAATACTTTAGTGCTTAGGAGCGAATGGAGTGAAGACACCAGTTTTACCCAAGCGCTACAGCAAACCCAAGGCTTACTCAACGACGCATTGCAACATCAACATATTCCCTTCGATGTGTTAGTGGATGAGCTAGACATTGAACGCTCAAGCGCCCAGCATCCGCTGCATCAAATCGTGTTTCGGGTAAATAACCAGGTAAATGAAAACCTTAGGCTAGAACAATTGGAAGTGACGCCCTGCCAAAGTAAAGTACGCGGTGGCAAATTAGATTTAGAAGTCGCAGTGATAGACGAGGGCGATGTACTCACCGTTGAATGGCTTTATGACAACAATTTGTGGCAAGAAGCGAGTGTGGTTAGTTTCCATCAGCAGTTTTGTTATGTGTTATCGCAGTGTCTTGCAGAGCCAAATACTCCGTTGTCAGCATTGTCATTGTGGCCCGCTGAGCAGCAGTTAGCGCTATTAAAACAGCAGCAAAGTGTTGCGGTAGAAGTGACAGAGCAACAGCCATGGGTGGCTCAGTTTAGTCAGGCGGCTCTTCAGACTCCACTACAGACTGCGGTGCGCATGGGGGAGTTTACTTGTAGTTATCTCACCTTAGAAAAATGCGCGAACCAACTTGCTAATAGCTTATTAGAAATGGCATTTGCCGATCAAAGTCGCATTGCTATTTTACTGCCGTCTTCGAGTTACATGGTGGCCGCGGTGCTGGCAATATTAAAAGCGCGCCATACCTATGTGCCCATTCATCATGACACGCCAACCGATACCTTAGCCTACATCATGAATGATGCAGACATCGTATTGACGCTGGCGCTAAGTGAAGATGCCGAGCGCTTGATTGAAGCCGGTAGTGACTTTTTGTTGCTTGATGATTTGTTCGAAGCCGAGGGGAACTTTGCGTTTTACGATACCAGTTTGTTGGTAGATGAAGATGCATCTGCATTTAACCAAACCGAGCTTGCCTATGTTATTTATACCTCAGGTTCAACCGGGCAGCCAAAAGGGGTGCCCATTAGTCATGGCAACCTCAATAATTATCTGCGCTTTGCGTGTCAGCGCTATCTGCCACAATCCGGTGATATAACCAAGGCAGTACTCAGTACACCGCTGGCGTTTGATGCGACGGTGACCGCCTTAGTGCCTATCTTAATGCGAGGTGGTGAGCTTGAGTTGCTTCCCATGGGCGTCGAATTGTTGCCCGCCTTACAAACGCAGATTTTTGCAGCTAACGAAGCCAAGTTATTCAAGTTAACACCGGCGCACCTACGCGCAGTATTTGCATTAAGTGACGCACAAACTCGCAGTAATATCGCCCACCGATTTGTGGTTGGGGGTGAAGGGCTGAGTGCAGCTTTGGTTGATAAGCTGATGGACAAGCTCCCTAACGCCCAGTGGATAAACGAATATGGCCCAACAGAGGCAACAGTCGGCTGTAGTATCTATGCTGTAAGCCGTGAGTCGCGCCACTTGTTAGCGGGCCTCGAAGAAGTGCCTATTGGCCATGCTATCGATAATATGACACTTGCGGTGGTTGACGAGTTTGGCGAGCTGGCTTTACCCAATATGCCCGGAGAGCTTTGGCTAGCGGGAGATGGGGTGTGTGAAGGCTATATTAATCTCGCGAGTGTGACGCAAACACGCTTTGTTGAGCAAGCAGTGCCTGCGTCTGGTACTTCAAGCTTGCGTTGGTATCGCAGTGGCGACAAGGCAAAGTGGCAGGCGAATGCGCGCGGTGAGGCAGACTATCTTTGTTATTTAGGGCGGTTAGACGAGCAAGTAAAACTGCGAGGCTACCGTATTTCTCTTGTGGCAATCGCCCATCAAATCGACGCGTTGGTGCAAGTAAAAAGCTGCGCTGTGAGTGTTGATGAAGCACAAGAAAGCCTAGTGGCTCATGTGGTTTTAAATGGTGAGGCTAAGCTCACACTCGTGCAGTTGCGCCAAGCTTTATCGCAGTCGTTGCCCAGTTACATGTTACCTGCCGCGCTGGATATCGTTGCTGATCTTCCACTGACTGCAAACGGAAAAGTAGACAAGCAAGCATTACAGCTTGCCTATCAGGCACAGGCGAAAAGCCAAGAGGTCGCCGAGGTAATTGATGGATCTAAGCTCACAGAGATACAGCGTTATTTACTTGAGTTATATCGTGAGCTATTACCGAGCCCTGTACAGAGTATTAATGATAGTTTTTTTGACTTAGGTGGGCATTCGCTGCTCGCCATAAAAGTGATCAGCCGAGTGCGCAGTGAGCAGCGGCGAGATATCACCTTGCCACAACTTTTTGATGCGCCAAGTATTGCAGCGTTTGCTGAAGTGATAACCGCAAGTTCGATGATTGCGCACAGCAATACCATTGAGCCGGTATCAAGAGCTCAAGCGTTACCTCTGTCTTTTGCTCAGCAGCGTTTGTGGTTAATCGATCAGTTACATGAGCAAAGTCTGCAATACCATATGCCAGCGAGCTATTGGTGTGAAGGAGCCTTAGATATTGACGCTTTAACACAAGCGTTAAGCGCGATTGTTGCACGTCATGAAGTACTCCGTACGGTCATCGTTCCTGCAAGTGGTGATCACGGTGCTGTGCAGCAAGTTCGTGCCCAAGTAGCTTGTCCTGTGGAATTAGTAGATTTGTCTGGGCTGAATACCGCCGAGCAACAGCAGCGTTGGCAAACATTACAGCAGCAATCGCTCAGCAAGCCTTTTGATTTATGCCAAGACACTATGCTGCGCGTTATCTGTGTACAGTTTAGTCACAACCAATTTGGACTCTTGTTTAACATGCATCACATAGCCAGCGATGGTTGGTCGATGGCGCTGCTTGCCAAAGAATTTGTGGCGTTTTATCGGCACTTTAGTGAAGCGCCAGCGTATTCGTTGCCAGAGCAATACGCTAAACCGCTAGCGGTGCAGTATGCAGACTTTGCTTACTGGCAGCAGCAACAGCAAGATAGCTATCAGGCAGATCTTTCTTATTGGCAAACTCAGTTACAGCAGTGTCCTGTTGTTCATGAATTACCGCTGGACTTTGAGCGACCACAAGTTCAGTCCCTTGATGGTGAATGCATTCGTCATACTCTTACAACGTCGCAAGTTGAGGCGATAAAAGCGCATTGCCAAGCACAAGGGGTGACTTTGTATATGTGGTTGCAAAGTGCCTTTTCGCTGTTGATGCTTCGTCTAAGTCAAACGCAGGATATTGTCGTTGGTTCGCCCATTGCAGGACGTGAGGTGAAAGAGTTAGAGGGGTTACTGGGGTGCTTTGTGAACACCTTGGCTATTCGCGCTCGCAAAGTGGGGTCGCCTTCATTTAACGACTGGCTAAGTGAACAAAAACAGGTGATCTTGTCGGCTTTTGCCCATCAGAATCTACCCTTTGAGCAGCTTGTTGATGCCATTAATCCACCGCGCAGCTTAGCGCATTCGCCCGTATTACAAATACTCTTTGCACTACAAAATAACGAACAAAGTAACTTCAAGCTACCTTACCTAAAAATCGAGCAACAGCTTGATCTTAAGCCTGCAATGAAGTTCGACTTAGAAGTCAATGCACAAGAATCGGGCAGTGAGATCACGGTGCAGTGGAATTATGCCAAAGCCTTGTTTAAACACACTAGCGTACAGGCGATGGTTGATGCTTTTGTGACGTTAATTGACGCGGCGCTGACAAGCCCTGAGCAAAGTGTGAATACCTTACCATTAGTTGATAGCAAAGTACTCAGCGAGTTAGGGTTTGCCACGCAAGCGCAGCCGCAATCTCCTTGGTTTATCAGCGATAAAATACGGGACTTTGCTCAGCATAGTGCACAGCAAAATGCTGTACGAGATATGGTTGGCAAGCGGTTAAGTTTTGGCGAACTGGAGCTACAAAGTAACAAGCTAGCGCGTTACTTGATTGAGCAAGGCGTAACGGCAAGGTCGCAGGTCGCAATAAGCTTAGCGCCAAGCTGTGAGCAAGTTGTGGCACTGTTGGCAACCTTAAAAGTTGGGGCCGTGTATGTGCCGCTTGACCCAAATGCACCGAGTCAGCGTCAGCACTATATATTGCGTGACAGTAAAGCGACTTGCCTTATCACCACCTCAGAACTACTTCCTAACAGCGCAGAGCTTAGCTGCCGTTTGGTGTTAATGGACACCGCACAGCATTGGCAGAACATGCCTGTAGAAGCACTTGCGCCGTTAAGTGATATTGATGCTCCGGCTTATATAATCTATACCTCAGGCACCACAGGGCAACCCAAAGGCGTGGTGGTTAGTCACCGTAATCTACACCTTTACCTTGAGCATGTTAGTCACAGTTATCTCCAAGGCGATATACACGAGAGCGTTGTCAGCACGCCTTTAGCGTTTGATGCGACTGTAACGAGCTTATGGGGAGCGCTGGTTAATGGTCTTAGTGTAGTACTGCTAAGCGATGGTGAGCAATTAATCACAGAGCTTAGCACGTGTTTAGCGCGTGATGAGGCGCTGCTGTTCAAATTGACTCCAGCCCACTTACAAGGCGTGCTGGCACGATTACAACCGAGCAATGCTGCGCACCACATTGTGGTGGGGGGAGAAGCCCTATCTAGCAGCGTGGTTGCTCAAGTTGGGGCACTGATGCCACAGGCTCATTTTTATAACGAATATGGCCCAACAGAAGCAACAGTCGGGTGCTGTGTGTATCGCTGTAATGGCCAAGATGCGGTTTCGCTTGCGCAGCAATCGCAGCGCTGTGTGCCAATCGGTAGCGCCATTCAAGGCACTCATTTGGTGGTGCTGGATCAGCATCAACAGCCGGTGCCGATGGGCATGCCCGGTGAGCTATACATTGCAGGCGATAATGTGGCTCAGGCGTATTTTGGGTTGCCTGAGCTCAGCGCCAGTAAATTTGTGTCATTGTCTTTGAACAATGACACACAGCGCTATTATCAGACGGGCGACCAAGTGCGCTGGCTGCTAGATGAAGAGGGCTGCCCTAGTGTGCTGCAGTTTATTGGTCGTCGAGACAACCAAGTTAAACTGCGTGGCTATCGCATCGAACTTGAAGAAATTGCGGCACAGCTTGAGCAACTAGATGCAGTGCAACAAGCACATGTGTTACTTAACGAAAGTAAAGATAACTTACTAGCCTGTGTGGTGCTAACTACACCATCGCACAGTGAGGCCATCTGTGAGCTTGAACAGGCGCTACACACTCAGATATTAGCCTCGTTAGCAGAGGTCCTACCAAGTTACATGTTGCCTTACAAGCTGTATGCACTGGCTGCTATGCCGCTCACCAATAACGGCAAAGTAGACGCAGGAGCGCTTGCACAACTGGTGCAATCGCAACAGGCGCAAGTGCTTACGGCACCTTTAGCTCCTATGACTGAACTACAAACGCTGCTGGCAGAAATTTTTGCTCAAGTGCTCAATACTCAAGTCCGAGATATTAACAGTAACTTCTTTGAATTAGGGGGGCACTCTTTATCAGCAAGCCAAGCGGTTGCCTTAATTGAACAGGCGCTTGAGGTGCCCATTACCTTAAAAATATTGTTCGAGCGGCCAAGCGTAAGCGCACTTGCAACTTGGTGTGAGATCCATCGTGCAGCCAAAGCGGCAGACGAAAACGGTCAGTCTGAGGAGATGTTTTTGTGATGAATGAACAGCAAAGACAGATAGAGGCATTGATCGCAGAAGCATTAGCTGCTGGCGTGACCTTGTATGAAAAAAACGGTGGCTTGGCATTTAAGCAAACCGCAGGGTTTCCTCCACAGTTAAAACAGCAGGTGGTTGAGTATAAATCAGAGATCATTGCTTACTTTCAGCAGCAAAGCCGTGATGTGGCAAAATCTTCACCGCACATTATCGCGCAGCCAAATGTGGGGAAGGACTTACCGCTGAGTTTTGCACAGGAAGGGCTGTGGTTTATTGAGCAACTGCAAGGTAGCAAGCAGTATTATATGCCCGCCGAGTTTTTGTTACGCGGCAAGCTTAATATTCAAGCAATGCGCAGCGCTGTACAAGATGTGGTGCAGCGCCACGAAATACTGCGCGCTAGGTTTGTAAAAAATGAACAAGATGGCCAACCCCAGCTGCAAATAACGGATGATATTAGTGCGCCGTTCGAGTGGCTTGATGCCAGTGTAGCACCTGAGGAAACAAGGCAAGCCTACATAGCTTCCCGCATCGCGGCCCATCAGAACAAGCCTTTTGACTTGGCTCATGATTGTTTGCTTCGCGTGCTGGTGGTAAGTAATGGCGATGAGCATCACCTTGCTTTTAATATGCACCATATTGTCTCTGACGGGGCGTCAATGGCGCTACTTGCACAAGAGATAGAGGCTGGCTATTGCAAACACATAGGCGCATCTTATACACCGCTTGCAACTATGCAGGTGCAATATAGTGATTTTAGTCAGTGGCAGCGAGCACAGCTAACGCCAGATCGCATCGAGGCACCACTGGCGCAACTAAAACAGCAATTTGGCGAATTAGCGCCGTTGCAGTCATTGCCTTGTGATTTTGTCCGTCCTGCGGTGCAGTCGTTAACGGGGAAAGTATATCGCCAAGCGCTTGATGCGTCGTTATTTGCGGCGATCTCGACACAGGCGAAGTCGCTCCAGCTCACACCCTTTATGTGGCTGCTCAATACCTTTATGTTGTTTATCGCAAGGCTTACGCAATCGCAGCAGGTGGTTGTAGGCACGCCAGAACTTGGCCGTCATCACTCCGAATTAACGCCACTAATCGGTTTGTTTGTTAATACCTTAGTGATGCATGCAAAGCTCGAAAGTGATATGCCATTTAGCCAATGGTTGCAGCAACAAAAAGCCCTTAACCTAGCGGCGTTTGAATATCGCGATATTCCTTTTGATAAAGTGGTGGAAGCGGTTGGTGCTCCAAGAGATTTAAGTCACCATCCGCTAGTGCAAATATTATTTACACTGGAAACCCGTGATGAGCGTGCTTTTACGCTTCCGGGATTATCGGTTCAAGAAGTGCAAAAACAACAGGCGGATAGCATAGCGGTAAAATGCGACTTAGAACTCAATGCCGTAGTTGATGAGCAGGCACTTTATTTACATTGGAAGTTTGATAGCCATCTTTACACAGAAGAAACCATCAAACATTGGGCGGATTGTTTCCATACGCTGCTTCAAGCTTGTGTTACAGCCCCTCATACCGCCGTTGGTGAACTTGCGTTACTGAGTCAAAAACAGCAACAAGCATTAATAACGGGCGCTCAATGCCAAGCGGCAACTTGGCCTAAGCAAGACACCATCACCAGTTTATTTACGCGCTACGTCGAGCGCTTTGCCACACGTACTGCCGTGCAA
Source organism: Pseudoalteromonas sp. OF5H-5 (assembly GCF_021530695.1). Taxonomy (NCBI): domain Bacteria; kingdom Pseudomonadati; phylum Pseudomonadota; class Gammaproteobacteria; order Alteromonadales; family Pseudoalteromonadaceae; genus Pseudoalteromonas; species Pseudoalteromonas sp. OF5H-5. The sequence goes on along the minus strand of NZ_JAKGBF010000007.1, from coordinate 178,256 downwards.
GATAGCACGACTATGCTGAATTATCGTGAGCTTAACGATCGAGTCAATGCGCTGGCGGTAATGCTGTTACAGAAAGGCGTCACGCCACGGACCATGTTGGTGGTGAGTGTATCACGCAGCGTTGAGATGATAGTGACCTTGCTGGCAGTGCTTAGAGTGGGTGCTGCCTACGTGCCAGTAGATCCCGACTACCCGCAAGAACGCATTGAGTATATTTTGGGAGATGTGCAAAGCCCATGGCTACTTTGTGACAACGCTACCCAGGCACTGTTTAGTCAACTTTCATATCAGCTAATTAATGTGTCACAGGCAGAACATCAGGCTAGCCGCGAAGCCCTCAAGCAGCTTGATGCTATTCAGATTGAGCCGCAAGACTTGGCGTATATGATCTATACCTCTGGCACCACAGGGAGACCAAAAGGCGTACAAATTGAGCATCGTCATGTGGTGCGCTTACTTCATGTAGAGCCCAACTTATTCGATTTTAATGAGCAAGATGTTTGGACCTTATTTCATTCCTTCTGCTTTGATTTCTCTGTGTGGGAGATGTATGGCGCGTTACTCTTTGGTGGTCATCTTGTGGTTGTGGATAAAGCGACTGCGCAAGACACTCAAGCTTTTGCTCAGTTGTTGGTTGATGCCCAGGTTACGGTCTTAAATCAAACACCAAGTGCGTTTTACGCGCTACAAGCCACGCTACTCAATGACAGTCAGTTGGCGAGCCGGTGTGCAGTGCGGTACGTGATTTTTGGTGGTGAAGCGTTGCAGCCAAGTAAGCTACAGCCTTGGGCACAGCACTTACCAAGTTGCCAGTTAATCAATATGTATGGCATTACCGAAACCACAGTACATGTTACGTTTAAGGCGCTGAAGCCTGCGGATCTGACGCTTGGCACCAGTAATATAGGTCGTGCTATTCCGACCACCAGCTGCTATGTGCTTGATGACGAGCAAAGGCTCTTGCCGCAAGGTGCCGTGGGCGAGTTGTACGTAGGGGGCGAGGGGGTTTGTCGGGGGTATTGGCAACGTGACGAGCTAAACGCCACTCGCTTTATTCAAAACCCATTTAGTGAAGCGTCCGAGCAGCGGCTATATCGCTCGGGCGATCTCGTGCGCTTAATGGCCAGCGGAGAGCTGAGCTATGTTGGCCGAATTGACGACCAGGTAAAAGTTCGGGGTTATCGCATTGAATTAGGCGAAATTGAAAACCAGTTGCGCCATCATCCCGAAGTGGCTGAGGTCACTGTGCTGTTAAATCGGCAAGACCCAGAAAATGTCTGGATCTGCGCCTTTGTGGTGTTACACAAACAGGTCGAGTTCGACGACATCACTTTGGTCATGCAGCAGTTTTTAAAACAAAATTTACCTGACCATATGTTGCCTGCCAAAGTGCAAGCGGTGGCAGCCATGCCACTGACCAGCAATGGCAAAGTAGATAAAAAAGCACTATTGCAGCAACTTGATACAAGCTTTAACGAAAACACTTATGAAGCACCGATTGGCAAGCTTGAAACCCAATTTGCAAGCTATTTTGCCGGGATACTGCAGCGCGAGTCGGTTGGTCGCTATGACGACTTTTTTAGACTCGGCGGACACTCGCTACTTGCTGCAAAACTGGCAAATCATATTCGCAAGACGCTGCACATTGAGTTACCGCTGCAAGCGATTTTTACGCACCCTACGGTGCAAGGTTTAGCGGCAGCACTTGAAAAGCAAGACGCGCAGCTAAGTGCTATTGCTGTGGTGGATAAAACCAATGGCGTGGTGTTGTCTTTTGCTCAGCAGCGTTTATGGACATTAGATCAAATGCAGCAGGGCAGCCAGCAATATCAAATTCAAGCGTTATTGGCGTTTTCAGGGGAGCTTGATCTGAGCGCATTCGAGCAAAGTTGGCAAAAAGTGCTGTCACGGCATCAGGTGTTGCATTCGGCTATCACAAACACTGATGATGGGCCTAAACAGTACCTTGTGGCTTTGCCTGAGCATTTTGTTACGCTCATTGACGTCTCCACACAATCACCGCTTTGGCAAACTGTGGTTTGGCAGCGCGCGGTACGAGAAGACCAAGCGCAGGGTTTTGATCTTAGTAAAGATCTAATGATCCGCGCAACCCTAGTTCGCTTTTCATCAGACTACCATCGTCTTATCGTCAATATGCACCATATTGCTAGTGATGCTCAGTCTATTGAAGTATTAATGCGAGAGCTCACACAGTTTTATGCCCATTACACCCAAGGCTGTGAACTTGCCCATGACTTGATTGCGCCACCCGAGGTGCAATACGCGGATTATGCCCATTGGCATCGAGCACAGTGCCAAGGCGCGCAGCAAAGTGCAGACATGGCATTTTGGTCTGCGCACCTTGACGATGCGCCGCCACTGCATCAATTACCGCTCGATACGCCTCGTGGGCAGGCCGTGAACAATAGCGCGCAAGCATTTAATGAACAGCTAAGCGTAGAGACATGGCAACGGCTGCAACAGTTTTGTCAGCGTTTGGGAATAACCCCGTTTATTTGGTTGCATAGCGCGTATGCGGTGGTGCTTGCTAAGTTTAGCCAAGTGGATGATATTGTGATTGGTGCGCCATTTTCAGGGCGGCATCACCCACAAGTGGAGCAGTTGATTGGCTTTTTCGTCAATGTCTTGCCAATTCGCGTGAAGGTCGATTGGCAGCAGAGTTTCAGTCAGCTACTCGATATACAAAGAGAGCAGATTGAGCAAGTACATCAACATCAATCACTTCCCTTTGAGCAGCTCATTGACCATCTTGGTGTTAGCCGAGAGCTAAGTCACCAAAGTGTTTTCCAGTTGAGTTTTGCGTTTAATCCCGAGCCACAGCACACACCAGAGTTTGTGGGGCTCAGCACGGAAGTTTTAGCGTCGGAAAACGCGCGTGCCAAGTTTGATCTAGAGCTCAGCGCAACAGTAAATGGGCAAGGGTTGAGATTGCACTGGCTATACAACAGTGGATTATTTGAAAGAGAAACCGTAGCTAGCATTGCAGAGTGTTTTAATGCCGTGATAGTGCAATTACTCGCGCAACCTGAGTGCCCGCTTGCGGATATAAAACTTTGCAAGGAGCAGCCGCTAGAGAATCATGCGATTTCAGGCAAATCAGCGCCGGAACATTTTGAGCAGTCAGTGCTTGAGCAAATTGAGCGACATATGGCAGAGCCTGCGCAGGCCGAGCGAGTTGCGGTAATTGACACAAACTCAAATCAAACCTTGAGTTATGGTGAGCTTAATGAAAGAGCCAAGGCATTGGCGGCGCTGTTATTAAGTGAGGGGTTACAACCTGAACAACCTGTGCTTGTTGCGATGACGGGTAGCGCAGATCTCATTGTGGCGATGTTGGCTGTGTTAAAAGCGGGTGGATGTTATGTACCTGTTGACCCTCATTACCCTCAAGCGCGAGTCAATTACATCGCTAAAGACAGCAGCGCTGCGCTGGTTTTAACAAAGTGTGAGTTTGCCGCTCGCTTTGAGGCAGCAGAGTTAGATGATAATCACCTTGAGGCTGAATATCGCTCGCCACATGTTATGTGTGTTGATGACGCTAACGTGCAAACGCGCCTTATGGCAATACCATTACCTCAGCAGTTTCCAGAAGGTAAAGCGGAGCAGCTAGCCTATGTGATTTATACCTCTGGCACGACTGGTAATCCTAAAGGCGTGATGATAGCCCACCAAGGGTTGGCGAATTTATGTGGTTGGCACCGACGAGCTTTTGCGGTGGATAATCATAGCGTTGCGAGTCAAACCGCCAACCCCGCCTTTGACGCGGCAACATGGGAAATTTGGCCTTATCTATGTGCTGGCGCGAGCCTCGTGTGTGTGACAAAAGCGGTGCTACAGTCACCGGCCGAATTAACAGCCTGTTTCAATACACACCAAGTCACGCATAGTTTTATTGCAACGCCAATCGCTCAAGCGCTGCTCACTGAGTCTTTGTTTAACCCGCAAAGCTTGCGCTATTTATTGGTTGGCGGCGATAAACTCGGTGCGCTTCAAGCAAAAGAATACGGATTTACCTTAGTCAATAACTATGGACCCACCGAAGCCTCGGTGGTCGCGACTTCAGGTGTGGTTGAGTTTGACGGAAAGGTGCCAGATATCGGCTTGCCCGTCGACAATAGCCAGCTATTTATTTTAGACCCACAATTGCGTGCTGTGCCTCAGGGGATGATTGGGGAGTTATACGTAACAGGGGCAGGACTTGCCAGAGGATATTTACATCAACCACAGCTTAGTGCTGAGCGTTTTGTTGAGCTACAAGTCTCTCCATCGCAAACGGTACGAGCCTATAAAACGGGAGATTTGGTTCGCCTGCTTAGCAGCGGCCGTATCGCCTATATGGGTCGTAACGATGGACAAGTAAAACTGCGAGGGTATCGTATTGAGTTGGCCGAAATTGAACAGCAAATTGGGCTGCTATCGAGCGTACAAGAATGCGCAGTTCAGATAACCACAAGTGCGTCAGGGCAGCCACAGTTGCAGGCATTTGTGGTGGCAAACACTGAGCCTCAAGTGCTTCAAGCCCAGCTAAAGGAAAGACTACCAAGTTATATGGTGCCAGAGCATTTTGTTATGCTCGCAAGGCTACCTTTGACACCGCATGGCAAGGTTGACCATCGTGCCTTGGCAACACTTGGTAAAACTCAACAGACTATCACAGTAACCGAGCCGAGCGCGGTCACACCACAGGCTAACAGCATCGTAGCCCAGTTACTGGCGATTTATCGGCAGGTATTAAATACACCATCGATGACCGCTGAAGATGACTATTTTGCTTTAGGCGGCGACTCTATTTTGAGTATTCAAATCGCAAGTAAAGCCAAAGCACTCAAGTTACCTGTTAGTGCTACCGACGTGTTTACCTACCCCAGTGTTTCGGCACTTGCAGCAAGACTTGCCCAGCAAGATATTCACCTGACTATGGGTAAAGAAAGGCAGCCATTGGTTGGTCAACTCGATAAATTACCAATTCAGCATTGGTTTTTCGCCCAACAATTTGCCAAACCCAGTCATTGGGATCAAAGCGTGTTGGTGAGTGTAGATAAATCCGTCACACCAGCGCAGCTCAAGCAAGTGATAGGGTACTTGATAGCTCAGCACGATGCGCTACGTTTGGTGGTTGCGGATGAAAATACCCTATTTGTACGTGATGGCATTGATATTAAAAAGGTATTTACGGCGCATACGCTTGAGCGTGACGCATGGCAAGCTGAGCTGAGCGAGTTCAGTGAGCAAGTGCAGCAAGGTTTTGCGTTTACTGGCACGCCACTGTTTAAAGCAGTGTTATTTGTTACACCTGACGGCGAAGCCAACAATCGCTTGCTGTTTAGCGCACATCACTTGCTAGTGGATGGCGTCTCTTGGCGTGTGTTACTTGAAGATGTAAGTCAGCTATTACAGCAGCAAACAAACAATGTGCCGCTGGAGCTTCCTGCCGCAAGCGCGAATTTGGCTGAACTTGCCGATTTTTATCGTGAACTTGCAACCGATGAGCGTGGTTTGCGCAAATGGCAGAAGGTGGCTGCACTGGCTGAAACTTCGCACTTATTGAGTCTTAAAGATACAAGCGCGACCCCAACCATAGCCAAAGTTCGCCACACATTGTCAGCAGCGCACACCCGTGCGCTACTGGGATCCGCCAACACCAGTTACGGTACGACGGCGCAAGCATTGCTGCTTAGTGCGCTTGCCTGGTGTGCGCAAAAGCGTGGTGCAGGCAGTGAAGTGATCATGCTAGAAGGGCATGGTCGCGAGTTACTGACGGAGGCACTGGATAGCAGCCGAACCATTGGCTGGTTAACGGCGCTCTATCCAATGCAGTTATTTAGTAATGGTAGCCGCTTGCATGATGTGATTTGCAGTATCAAGGCAGAGCTTGAAAGGAGCGCTAAAGTCGCCAGTAGTTATGGTGCAGCGCGGTATTTACACCCAGAACCAAACGTTCGCTCGTCGCTTGAGATTGATACTCGAGGCTTACTGTTTTTCAACTATTTAGGCCAGCTAGATACAGTCATTGAGCAACAAGGTTTGCTGGGCGAGGCCCGTGAGTCGACTGGCACTTTGGTTGCAGAGTCAAACCTCAGTTACTTTGGAGCGCAGCTAACAGCGGCAGTTGTCGATGGTCAATTGGCGTTAACGTTAGAGTTTGACAGCCTGCGCTTAGCATCTGAAGCAGCAGAGCGATTAAGTAAAGAGATACTCGAAAGTCTAATTCAGGTCATCGAGCATTGCCAATCCCAGCCTCAACGTCATTACACAGTCAGTGACTTTGCACTTCTCAGCGGCATTTCTGAACGGCAGTTACAGCGCATACTTGGGCAGGTTGAAGGGGAAGTTGAGGATATTTACCCTCTAACAGGCTTACAGCAAGGCATGTGGTTTCACAGTCAAACGGTACATGAGGCGCACGCTCAAAACACGCAACCTTATGTCGAGCAAACCAGCTTATTGTTGCAAGGAAGTATAGATATTGAAGCGCTGAGTTATGCTTGGCAGCAATTGATTAAGCAGCACAGCATATTACGCTCGGCATTTATAGACGTTGCTGGCGAGCCGCTGCAAGTGGTCTGTAAACATGCCGATGTGCCACTCAAACTGCTGCACAGCAGTGTCATTGCAGAAGAGCAATCGCAAATAGTGAAATCACAGGCCGCGGTGGAGCTTGCCGAGCCGCTTAGGCTTTCACAAGCGCCTTGTATGCGATTGAAGTTAATTGCTTTTGAGGATGGCAATGTTGGGGTGGTTTGGACTTATCATCATCTCATCATGGATGGTTGGTCGCTGCCGGTATTATTTGCTGAATTATTGGCATTTTATCAAGCCCGTTGCCAAGGTGAGTTACGGCCCATTGTGGTAGATAATTTCCGCGATCATATCGAATATTTGCATACGCATGCTGAAGTTGATGAAGCGTTTTGGCGAGAGTATTTGGGAGCAGTCACTGCGCCCACATTACTCAGCGAAAAGGTACTACACACTGAAAATCAAGCGGCTGGTGTTAAAGAACTTAGTGTGACTTTACCGCAATCGTTGCAAGATGCCGTGACTCGCTTTACAGGCGAACATGGACTCACCGTCAATCAGTTTATCCAAGGGCTTTGGGCTTACTGGATGGCAAGCTGCTGCAACGAACCGTATGCCTTATTTGGTCAAACCATTGCTGGCAGACCTACAGAACTCAGTCGAATGGCGCAGCGCGTTGGCTTGTATATCAATACGCAAGCGGTCCATGTCGCGATAGATCAAGCTGCGCGTGTGAAAGATTACCTGCAAGCGGTGAAGTCGCAGCTTACGGCATTGGCGCAGCACCCGCATACACCACTGACACAAGTTCATCAGTGGTCGGGTATTGAGAACGACAGTCTATTGTTTGATTGCTTGTATGTTTTTGAAAATTATCCGCAAGATCCGTTGCAAAATAGCGCTGCGCTGCCATTTATTGCAACAACCTTAAGCGAAGTTGACGAAACACACTACCCATTGACCTTTGTGGTCGGCGTAGGGGCGAGTTTATCGCTCACGCTGAGCTATCAGCAGCAATGCTTTGATGAAGTGTTTATCGAGCAAAGCCTTGCGGCGATGCAGCAGTTGATGTTAGCTGCGACACAACAGCCCGAACAAACACTTGGGAAATTGTCTTGGCAGCCTCAACACGCGCCGTACAGCAAGGCATTGCCTCTACCTACTTTTTCACTGACGCAAGCGGTGCAATATCAAACGCCAAATTTACCAATTCAGCAATTATTTGCTCAAGTTGCTGCTGAATTTCCTGAGCATATTGCTATTCGTGAATATAGTACCGCCTCTGGGGAGGCTCGCTGTTATCGCTATTCACAGCTGGATAAAGACGCCAATCAGCTCGCCCATTACCTTGCTTCACGACTAGAGCCGAGTACAGCCCCCGTTATTATTGGCCTGTGTCTAGAGGCGAATTACCAGCTTATTGTGGCTATGCTTGCGGTGCTCAAATTGGGCGCAGCTTATCTACCAATTGCACCAACACTACCCGAGTCTCGACGTCGTTTGCTGCTGCAAAATGCCAATGCAGCCATGCTGGTTTCTAAAACAGAATATTGGCAGGGTAGCTCGGAGCAGGTGGTGCCTCAAGTCGATTTAGATAGTATTCAGGGCGCTTTGGCCGAGCAGCCTAGCCGTTGCTTTACTGCGCCATGCCAGATTGACGACCTCTGTTATGTAATTTATACCTCGGGCACCACGGGCATGCCAAAAGGGGTGATGGTGGAGCATGCCAGTGTCGTTAATTATGTGCAGGCATTAGCCGCGCAATATGCGATTACGCCCAGCGACAATTACCTGCAATTTGCCAGCATGAGCTTTGATGTGTTTGCCGAAGAAGTCTTTTGTACTTTACTTCGTGGCGCAACCTTGGTGATGGCACCGACAGACGACATGTTGGATCCCAACAAGCTAGCGCAATTAAGCCAAGATGCCGAGTTAACGCTGATGAGTTTACCGACGGCGTATTGGCATCAACTTGCAGCGACTTCAGTCACCTTGCCAACCTCGCTGAGGATCATCACCATAGGTGGCGAGCAAATGCTGATTGCCGCGCTCACCGATTGGCAGCAGCGCTATGGCGACCATATTCGAATTATTAATGCCTATGGCCCGACCGAAGCAACCATTTCTGCAACCCTTAATGATGTCACACACTTCAGCGGTGCACGCGTGCCGATCGGTCAACCCGTCGAGGGTTTATCTTTATATTTACTTGATGAACAGCTTCGAGCGGTGGCTACCGGTGTGGAAGGGGATTTATACATTGCAGGTATTGGCCTTGCCAGAGGCTACCTCAATGACGAAGAAAAGACGCAGCAGGCCTTTATCATTGAGCCAAATAGCGGCCAGCGACTTTATAAAACCGGCGATCGTGCTTGCTGCTTAGCCTCAAATGAATTGCTGTATCTAGGCCGTGGTGATGACCAAGTTAAAGTGCGCGGTTACCGCATCGAACTGGGTGAGATTGAGCGGCAACTTCAGCTGCTAGACGAAGTTGCTGCGTGTGCTGTGGTGGTGCGTGAAGATAGCAGTAACAACGCGCAATTAGTGGCATTTGTGCAGCCAACGCAACATACGGAAGTGAATGATGCAGCTCTGCGAGCGCAATTACGCGCAGTACTACCCACTTACATGGTCCCTGAGTTGTTTCAATCAGTTAGCCAACTTCCGCTGACAACGAACGGCAAAGTAGATCGCAAACAGCTCATTGCGCTGGCCGGATCATACACTCCGCCTCAACCCTTGCGGCAAGAGGCTAAGCTGGAAAGGCTTACACCACTACAAACTCAATTAGTGCAGCAGTTTGCTAGTCGTTTGCTGGTGGATGGAGTGTGCCTTGACGATAACTTCTTTAATTTAGGTGGTCATTCGCTATTAGCGATGCGTTTAGTGGGTGATATTAATCAGCACCTACAACTCAATTTGCCACTGTCGGCACTTTTTGAGCATCCGACTGTGCGTGGGCTCAGCCAGTATATTCAAGCATTGAGGGATAGTTTCGGCGAATGTCATGGTAAACCTCAATCGCTTGAAACCTTAGTGTGTTTGCAAGAGGGCGAGCTTGGTTTTACACCAGTGGTGTTGATTGCGGGAGCGGGGGGGTGGCTAATGGCATTTCATGCTTTAGTGAATGGGCTTGATAGCCGTATACCCGTTTATGGCTTGCAGCCAGAGGCGCTAGCCGAGGAACCCGAGACGCTAACCTCGATTAGACACACCGCAGCGTATTACTTGAGTGTATTAGCAGACGCTGAACTTGGTGAGCAAGTGCATTTGGTCGGACATTCTTTTGGCAGCTTTATCGCCTATCAACTTGCCACTTTACTTGAGCAGCAAGGTCGAATTGGCTGTTCGGTAACTGTGATTGATACGCCTGTACCGAGCAACCCAGCGCTTAACTTAGATGAAGCGCAAATCGCACAAATGATGCTGGATAATCTGATAACGTTTTTTCGTCTCAGTGTCTCTGATGCTGAAATCAGTGCCTATAAGCAAGGTGAAGCTTCAACACGCATTGCCTATCTCAATCACTGGATACATCAAGCTGGATTTAACTTTAGTGATGCGCATTTACGCCACTTTCAACAAGTTTTTAGTGCCCAACTGCGAGCAAATATTGAGATGCCGTCTATGCTTAGCGACACCCTAATCTGTGTTGTAAAAACGCAGCAAACGCAAGAATTTGAAGGCCATCCTGTGAATAAAGACATGGGATGGAAACCATTTAGTCACTCTCTCTCTTGTTATGAAGTCAAAGGAGATCATTTGTCCTGCCTGCAAGCCGAGCAAGTAGGGCAGTTGGTTAACATAATTGAGCGCAACTATGTGTTGCACTAGCAAAAGTACATACTTTTAAGGATGGGAAAACAATGGATCACGCACTTTCTTTGGAATTGGATCCGACATCGATTGCAGCAGACCCTCGGATACATGACTTATCTGAGGTTAAACAAAGCGGCATGGCATGGGTGAAAAACCACGTTCAAGAGGTGAATAACTGGGTTGAGCGAGATGGTTTTGCATTGCTTCGTGGCTTAAATATTGTGAGCACGAATCAGTTTAGCGCCATACTTGAGACCTTGTTTGGTGAGCGTTTAAGCCAGTATGTTTATCGCTCTTCGCCACGAACGGCACTGAACAACAATATTTACACCACCACGGAATATCATGCCGATCAAGTGATCCTGCAGCATAACGAAAATGCTTACTCCAATGTTTGGCCGATGCGAATGGGCTTTTTTTGTGTGATCCCAGCAACCACGGGTGGGTGCACACCACTTGCCGACAGCCGTGAAGTATATCGTCGTATTCCCAGTGAATTAAGAGACAAGTTTGAGCGTTTAGGTGTGCAGTACGTGCGTAACTACGGTGATATCGACCTACCTTGGCAAGAGGTTTTTCAGACTGAGAGTAAAGCCGAAGTTGAGCAATATTGCCGACAAAATGAAATCGAATTTACTTGGCTTGATGATAAAAGGCTACAAACCAAGCAATGGCGTCCGGCGGTCATGCGCCATCCAAAAAGTGGTGAAAAGGTATGGTTTAATCAAGCTCACTTGTTCCACTGCTCGAGCCTAGATAATCAACTCAGTGCACAAATGCGTGACAGTATCGGCAGCGAATTTTTACCTCGTAACGCCTTTTTTGGTGATGGTAGCGAAATAAGTGACCAAGACATCAAGCTCATCAATCAGGTTTATCAAGACCTCACTTTTGCTTACCCGTGGCAAAGAAACGATATTTTGCTGCTGGATAATATGCTGTTTACTCATGGCAGAGAGGCCTATACAGGCACTCGTAAAGTACTAGTTGGCATGGCAAATATCGCGTCAGCATAACTAGTTGGTACTCATTCCGATGAAAATCGGGCAACAACATTTGTTAGTGGTTACGTGGTTGGCAATGTAAGGAATGAAAAAATGAAATGGCTAATACAACTACGGCTAAGAATGATGATGCTATTTTGCATCACCTTAGCACTGGCTTCTTGTTTGCAGAAAAAGAGCGTCGCAGATAATCACACGATTATGCCTAATCAATTAGAAATGATAGCGGCGGTGGTGAATGAATATTGCGATGCCAACCTATTCTTTGGCACGGTTTATATCACCTCGGTTGATAAGGTGGTGTACCAGTCCAACTGCGGACCACAGAACATGCAATATGATGTAGATAACAGCGTTAAGTCCAAGTATCGCATTGGCTCCAATACCAAAGCGTTTTCGGCTGCTATTTTAATGAAGATGTTAGATGGTAAGGACTTACGGCAGGAAACCATTGGCGATCACTTGCCTTGGTACCCAGATAACCAATGTGCGGATGTTTCGCTGCATCATTTGCTTACCATGTCGTCTGGGATCAATAACTACAGCGACAACGAAGCCGTGTACGATAATTACGGTTGGCGGCCTTATTTATATAACTCGAGTCTAGATCTTAACGGTCCGGAAGATTTTAGTAATCGCTTTTGCACCTGTGGTGCCGAAGCGGGGCAAAGTGGCACACCGTCATTTACGCCCGGCAGCAAGTATGAATACAGCAACTGTAACTATTATCTCATCGGTAATATCATCGAGCAGCTAGCGGCTGGCAAACAAGGCAATATCGGTCGTGAGTATTGGTTTGCTAATATCGTTCAAGAGCAAATTCTAAACCCGCTTAGCATGACGGACAGCGGCTCTTACAGTGCGATTGGTGTCTATGCAAATATGACCACAGGCTATATCTATAATCAAAACCAATACTTACCCCTTGCCAATGGTCGTCCACCAGCTACAGGTGGACCTGCACCTTACGAAGACATTTTAGTGAATCCATATAGCAACCCTTTGGTACTGTATTCCGCTGGAGATTTGTATTCCACAGTGGAAGACATGCATAAGTGGGATCAAGGCTTGTATGGCACTCAAATCTTAAACGATACCCAGAAACTAGCGGCCTTTGCTCCCTACTCTAACACTGGTAGCAGCGACGAGTGTGAATACTATGGCTATGGTTGGTTTGTGACTTATGTCGACCCAAACCAGTACGGCAAAGTGGCAAATTGCCCCGAAAACCCAGCCGATGCAAATCTCAGAATGTATGAAAAATTTTTACAGTACTCTGGTAGTTACCCCTATTCATGGGTGACCAGTTTCACCCGTTTACTGGAACGAGATCAAAGCATCATGGTGTTTAGCAACTATGTGAAAGAGGGGATTGAGTCAGATTGTATCGCCAAGGAGATCCGCAACATTATCTTCTATAGTGATAAACACCGTACCGAGCAATGCCAGCAAGATTTGAATCAGGCATAACGCGGTAGGGAAAAATACCGAGCTTTCGCGCTCGGTTAAACAAATTAATAGAACGCCTGCAGTAGGTGGCAACGTTTCGCTCAGTTGTATTTGTGACACTGTGCAAATCCTTGGTTGTTCTTAGGTTTACTTCTTCATCATGGATGAAGGCGGTAAAACTCAGAGTTGAATAAGTGCAACTTGTTTGATTTTGGGTACTAGGGCAAGTGCCAACATGGTGCTTGATGAGTTCGACAACTGTTTAAATAAATCATAGAGGATGAATTATGGCAGTGACAAAAACAGCGAAGGATGACAAGGCGAGCGACGCTCCAGAACAACAGGAATCACAACTTGTTGCTGATGAAGACAGAGCAGCCGTTGCTCAGCTGATTGTCGACAAATACACAAAATGGTCGTTTGGCTCTGGGTTTATTCCCGTTCCTGCGGTTGATTTAGTGGCGTTGACAGGGATCCAAATGAAGATGATAGGCGAAGTAGCAAAAGTCTATGGTCAATCATATGGTGACAACAAGCTGCGTGGCACAGTAAGCGCATTGATCGGCGGCTCTTTTCCACAAACCTTAGGGGGCGCGGGACTAAGCAGCTTTTTGAAGGCGGTTCCTGTCCTTGGCACGTTAAGCGCAATCGCATTTATGCCTGTTGTGTCTGCGGCATCAACACACGCAGTAGGCGCAACTTTTGTTCGACACTTTGAAAATGGCGGCACGCTGATAGACCTGAATCTAGCAAGTATGAAAGGGGATATCGCAGACATCGCAGCTAAGTATCGTGCAAATAAAGGGAATGCGGACGCAACAGCTACAGCGGAAAAAGCCACAGTATAGATACTGGCTGACATAAACCGGCAGGCAACTGCTGGTTTATTCTTCGCACCGAATTTATCAACAACTTGGAGAAAATTATGCTTATCGCTTTATATTTAGTGTTATGCATTTTAACTGGTTATTGGGGACGAAACACCTTTGCCGGACCTGTGGGCTTCTTTTTAATTTCGTTGATGTTTACGCCTATTGTTGGCTTGATCATTTTACTAGTTGGGCAAAAGCGCAAGCCCACAGAGGAGAATGACGAGGAATGAGATCTTACATTGCCGGTAAAACTGGGCGATTTATAAATATAACTTAATGTTTTAATGCAATATTTATTTAAATCCAACAGGCAGTTTTGATTTTTAGGGACTATGCTAAGTAGCATGCGCGGGCGGTAGCCCAATAACAATAAAAGATAATAACAATGGTATTGTACGAATTAATTCGCCGACATATTCAGATAAAGAAAAGGACCTTTATTGCACTGGGGTGTATTTCTGGTTTGGCCAACGCGTTGGTGCTTGCGCTTATCAACAACGTAGCTGCCAATATCTCTGATATTAATAAAGAAAATCATATTCTTTACTACTTGGTGCTATTTACACTGACGATTGCAATATATGGTTTCACTCAGCAAAGATTGATGACTAAAGCCGCGCAAATGGTGGAGCGTGCTATAGATAAATTGAGAGTCGATCTGTTTGAAAGCATTCGTCATACCGAACTGTCAACGCTAGAGAAAATTGGCAAAGAGCGGATCTTTAATACCATCAGCAAAGAGTTACAGACCATATCTCAGTCGGCGCAGCTGTTTGTGATCATTGGTCAATCCATCAGTTTGGTGTTTTTCACATCTCTTTATATTGCTTGGCACTCTTTTGTGGCTTTTATGGTTATCTCGACACTGATTTTGGTCGGAGCCAGTATTCACCGATTACGCGCCAATGAAATCCAGCGCAACATGCGCATTTCTTTTGAAAGCGAAAACCAGCTTATTCAACGCTTATCTGACTTGCTCGATGGCTTTAAAGAAGTAAAGCTCAGTGAGCCAAGAGCGGAAGATTTAGAACATGAATATCGTCGCGATTCGAATCGTGCAAGGCGTGCAAAAACCAAAACCCAAACCTTGTTTGCGACCGACTTTATTCTGTCGCAAATCACCTTTTTCGCAGCGACAGGCGCTATGGTGTTTATCGTCCCTATGCTCTCTGACGTGTATACCGATGTGGTCATTAAAGTTACCACCGCATCGCTATTTTTAATCGGCCCTATTACCAGTATTGTTGGTGGGATCCCCGTTTTCACCACCGCAACAGAGGCGGCGCAAAACGTCTTAGCATTGGAGCGCGATTTAAAAAATGTCCAAGATGAGCAAGAGGTTAAACGACCTGAACCGAGTGAAAGCCTAACCTCATTCAATGCCATCACCTTAGCGGGGGCGTTTTATCAACATCAGAAAAAATCGAGCGATCGTCCGTTTGCCGTGGGGCCGGTGGATATCACCTTTGAACAAGGGAAAACCACTTTTATTACCGGTGGTAATGGTAGCGGTAAAACAACGTTTATACGGATGTTGACTGGCCTTTATGAATTACAGAGCGGACAAATCCTTTTGAATGGCAAAGCGGTTACGGAAGATAATCGCCTTGCTTATCGAAGCCTATTCACAGCCGTTTTTGCGGATTTTCATTTGTTCCAGCAGCTCTATGGTATTCGTGATTTGAGTACTGAAGAAATCGACGAATGGTTGGACTTTTTAGAGATGCGCGCCAAAGTGGGTATTCAAAATGGGGCGTTTAGCACCATAGATTTATCATCAGGTCAGCGCAAGCGCTTAGCGCTTTTGAGTACCATTTTAGAAAATCGTCCCATTTACATCTTTGATGAGTGGGCGGCAGATCAAGATCCTATCTTTAGACGAAAATTCTACGAACAAGTGTTACCTCGTTTAAAAGCGCGTGGTAACACCATTATTGCCATCACCCATGACGACGCCTATTTCCATTTGGCCGATGTGCACTTAAAAATGGAGGAAGGTCAGTTGTTAGCACACCTCGACAGTGAAAGTAATGGAGTACCATCATGAACATTAATATTTCAGGGGATTTTGCCTTACTCGTCGCCGGCGGCTTAATACTGGCACTGATCCTATCTAATTTGCTCATGCGGGTGTTAAAGCGTTACAAGCCCAAGTGGCATAAGCGTATTTTGTCTTGGCGTTTTCGCGCAGGTGTGACGTTACTTATTCTACTGTTTATTGCCGTTGCATTGGTCAAAGTTATTTTTATTAAAGTCGACTCAGGTCAAGTTGGGGTGCTGTGGAAGCGCCTTGGCGGTGGTACGTTTGTAGAACATCCATTTTATGAGGGTACGGTGCTGGTTTATCCCTGGGATACGTTGACGATTTATTCGAGTCGATTTCAAACTGCGACCACAGAGATCCACGCCATTACCTCCGAGGGGCTCAGGATCAAAATGGAAATAACAGTGCGATACCGTCCTGTTGTGGAACATATTCCTTACCTACACAAGTTAGTCGGGACAGACTATCTTGATGAAATTGTGATCCCTGAAGTTGCATCAGCGGTTCGTATGATTGTTTCTGATTATACCGCTGAAGAGGTCTATGCTAATCAGCGATTAAAGATCCAAGATCAACTGTTAAGCACTGTGTTGAGAGAAGTTCAGCTACAAGAGAAGTCGATACTCAAACAGGAAAAAAGCGAAATGCAAGGGCACAATTTGGTTAATTTAGACGATATGCTTATTCGTCAGGTTGATATTCCTGAAGGCGTACATAGTGCGATTGTTGCGAAGGTGAATCAAATGCACCTATATCAAGAATATAAAATGCGTTTAGATGTTGCTGAAAAAGAGGCTGAGCGAAAGAAAGTGGAGGCTCAGGGGATAGCCGACTTTCAAGAAACGGTGAGTGGTGGGATCTCTGAAACTTATCTAAGATGGCGCGGCATAGAAGCAACCATAGAATTGGCGAAATCTAATAACGCAAAAGTGGTGGTAATAGGCAGTGGTAAAGATGGTCTACCATTGATTTTAAATACGGAGGGCAGCACATCTGCTTTGCCTGCTTCGGTTAACCCAAATGCTACGGATCCACAAAGCCAAGAGCCACAAACACCTAATGCAGCTAAATCAAAGTAAGGAGTAGTTACATTTTCAGTGTCACGGACTACACTGTGGCGATAAAGGAAAAGAGAAGGACAACGAAAAATGCAAATTGATTTACATAATGGCATGACGTGGGTGGTCGCACGCGCAGCGGGATTCACTGACCAAGAGGCTGAAATTATTGCTCACGCGGCACAATACGTTGATGATGCAACAAACTATGGTCACATCAAGTTTGATAACGGTGCAGCTTATGAGCGCATCGCAACTGCCCACAAGATGCTCGATTATAAAAACCTAGACAGCTTAAAGAATATGAAAGTGTGGGTACCTTTTCATTTCCTACCGGGTAATGGCGGTTTACCTGCTGGGCAAAATCCGTCAGGCACCTTTATTCAAAAGCTAGTGTGTAAGCCACATTCCCATGTAGCAAAAGATATGGTCGCTGAGTGTATTGCAGATAAGCATAGGCCTTATGGATTGCACCGTCTTGGTATTACCTCTCATGTCTTTATTGATACTTGGGGGCATCAGGGATTTGCTGGCATACAGCATGAAGTCAATGAAGTGACTGAAATAATGGACTTGAATGGTGAAGCAGAAGAGACTTGGCGCGAGCGAATAAGCGAGTACTTTTCTGATGTTTTTCAAGATGATATTCCAAGTTTAGGACATGGGCAGGCGCTTTCCCACCCTGATCAGCCTCATCAGCAGTGGAGTTACATCAACGGATTGGGCGAGAAAGTGGTGCGAGATAATCCAAGCGATTTTCTGGTCGCAGCCGATGAGCTCTGTAAAGTCTATCAAGACTATCTAGGCGAGGCTACAAGTGGCTTGAGTGAGTCATTAAAGCAAAAAATAGCGCAGTGCTTTGCTGAATTTGATATGGATGATGGTGAAGAACGTCATCAACTGTGGCTTGATGCCATTGAAGCTAACCGATTTGGGCTTGGAAGTTATACCCTAACTTACATTGCCAAAGGTGAAGGGTCGTGGAAACACCAAGCGCTAGGTACAACCCGTGCTAAAGGTGACGACGATAGCTATTCATTTCGCAGTGAATTCTTAACTTCTAACTGGAAGTATTTTCACGATGCAGCCAAAAAGCATCGCCTCTGTGTCATTGATGATATTTTACCCAAATACGGAATTTGTGTGAGCTAAGCTTCAGTAAAGTAAGTGCAGCAAGGCTGCACAATTTTGTGTTTAAAATAGCTCGGAAGAAAGCTCGCGGGATTGTGAATTTTGGTTAATATGCCAAGTTTCGACAAGGCGAGTCGTACCACCCGAGTTTTTACAAATTAATTCTGTCACCAGCACTTTATAAAAACCACTGTATTTAGCCTCACCCACAACATTCAAGACATCACTATAAAATCCACCTTGATGTCTTTCATTGAAAAATTCTGGGTTACCACTGACATAATTGGTTTTACGGCACTGGCCTTGGTGCGAGTTGTTATTAATATTAATCAAGCCGGTATATTGAACATCCGCAAAATACCCTGGGCCATTGCTCGGCGTTTGCCAATCAGCCACTGTGATTTTACTGTGCCATACAACGGCGGGAGCCTTGGGTATCTTGTGATAAACAACCGCCTCTTCACCTGAGGGTAACGTGCAGCTGAGTTTAAGCGACTTTTCTGTCAGCTTATGCTCCGCAGGCAGTGGGCCAGAAATAAAGGGCGCGTTGAATGTGAGAGGAGCAATCAAATCGCCGGTTTGTGTATTAACCACTTCAAATTGATGGCACTCATCCGCCGCTAAGCCGCCCGTGAGCGCATTAAAGTACTCAGTTGTGCCTGCACGAGCTGAGATAAAATCAACAGGTGCGCCCTGATACTGCGAATGATCTCCAGCACCATCCTGATCATAAAATACCTGAGTAGCCAAAACAGAAGTGGAACTACAAGCCAATGCCATCGCAAGTAGTCGAGTGTTGAATGTAACCATAGTCTTTCCTTTACAGTTGTGTTTGTTTTTTATTCAGTCTCAATATAAGGTAAATGTAACTTCATGCAACTTTTTGATTTTTCTGGTTTTGGCAACTATCTAATTACTGCAACTGCTATTTGGGGTGGTGCGTGATGTGGATATAAATACTTAGAGTTTAGCCAGCGTTAGATGAATGGAGTTCAAGTGGGTAGAGGGTCGAGTTATCTGAAGCTCTAGTTACTAGGTTTCAGTGTCTTATGATGTGGATTGAAAGTTGTGTTTGTACCTTCTTTGGATTAAAGCTGTGCAACTTTAAAATTTAGGGCTAAGGAGTTATGGGGCCAATATTTTTATAGTTTGCAATCAAATAGGCTTTTGAATATTGATTTCAGTAGTACGTTAAAAAGAATAAAAAAGACGTAAGGTAAGAAAAATGGTGGCCCCACCTGGACTCGAACCAGGGACCTAACGATTATGAGTCGTGCGCTCTAACCAACTGAGCTATAGGGCCATTTTGTGTTGTAAGTGCTCATTAAATTCATCCATGAAGCAATATCCTGTCGGCGTCCTGCCTCCACCTCATCAAGCTGCGAAGCGGTGCTTCGGTCTTGATTCGCCCAACTGAGCTATAGGGCCATTTTGTGTTTTTGCGCGTTATATTCGTCCATGAAGCTTGGTTCCGGTCTCGGATTCAACACTCAGGGTCGCTGCGCTAATATCCTTTCGCTTCCTCGACGTAAACTTTCTTTGAAAGTTTACCCAACTGAGCTATAGGGCTATTTGCTGTAGTGATTTAAAGGTAAATCACTGAAAGCGCAGGCAGTATAAAAATTTTTAACAGGCTTGTCACTATTAAAACGTGAAAAAGTCGGGGCGAATGGATTGATTGCTCAATAATAAGCCAATGTTGTAGCGGTTAGGGTGTTGCGTTGTGCGGATCATTAAAATGGTGAGGTAAGTATTGGTCTGGTTTTGCAGTGTAAAAAAATAGAGTTACTTAGAATTCGGGTTGGATTTTTGCTGTAAACACAAGATGAGCAAGCAGTAACGTTCGCTGGAAGTAGGGCAGAGATAAAAGAAGCCGGCAATTGGCCGGCCTCTTTTAGGAGAACGAATTAGGTTATTGGTGCATGCCTAGTTTTTTCTCTAGGTAGTGGATATTCGTGCCACCGTTTTGGAAGTTCTCGTCTGACAAGATCTTCTTGTGAAGCGGGGTATTGGTTTTAATCCCGTCAATTACTAGCTCATTTAGTGCGTTTTTAGCACGAGCGATCGCAACATCACGGTTCTCACCATAAGTGATTAACTTACCGATCATCGAGTCGTAATGTGGCGGTACTGTGTAATCAGCGTAAATATGGCTGTCCCAACGGATCCCAAGGCCACCTGCTGGGTGGAAGCGTGTAATTTTACCCGGTGAAGGGATAAAGCTCTCTGGGTCTTCTGCGTTAATACGGCACTCGATTGCGTGACCACGGATCACCACGTCTTCTTGTGTGATAGAAAGCGGTTGACCAGCAGCAATCTTAAGTTGCTCTTTGATTAAGTCTACGCCAGTGACCATTTCTGTTACTGGGTGCTCAACCTGAATACGGGTGTTCATTTCAATGAAGTAGAACTCGCCGTTTTCGTATAAGAATTCAAACGTACCTGCGCCGCGATAACCAATCTCGATACACGCGCGAGTACAGCGATCACCAATGTATTTACGCATTTCTGCTGTGATCCCTGGTGCAGGTGCTTCTTCCACTACTTTTTGGTGACGACGCTGCATTGAACAGTCGCGCTCACCTAGGTGGATTGCATTGCCTTGACCGTCAGCGAGTACTTGAACTTCGATATGGCGTGGGTTTTCTAGGAATTTTTCCATGTAAACCATACCGTTACCGAAGAACTGCTTCGCTTCTTGTTGTGTTAAGGCGATAGAGTTTGCAAGTTCTTTTTCGTTGCGAACGACACGCATACCACGACCACCGCCGCCGCCAGCCGCTTTGATGATAACTGGGTAGCCGATACGCTTAGCGATCTGCGTATTGCGGTCGTTGTCATCTGTCAATGGACCATCAGAACCTGGCACGCAAGGTACGCCTGCTTTTCTCATCGCTTCAATTGCTGATACTTTATCGCCCATTAGGCGAATAGTGTCGCCCTTTGGACCGATAAAGATAAAGCCACTTTGCTCAACTTGGTCTGCAAAGTCAGCATTTTCAGAAAGGAAACCGTAACCTGGGTGAATAGCAACCGCGTCAGTGACTTCTGCCGCTGCGATAATACGAGGAATATCAAGGTAGCTTTCGCTTGCCGCAGGTTTTCCGATACAAATGGTTTCATCTGCAAGAAGAACGTGTTTTAGGTCGCGGTCAGCTGTTGAGTGCACAGCAACCGTCTTAATACCTAGCTCCTTGCAGGCACGCAATACGCGAAGTGCAATTTCACCTCGGTTTGCAATGACTACTTTATCTAACATAACGTTGACCTTCTGCGTAATTATTCGATGATGAATAGCGGTTGGTCGAATTCTACTGGCTCACCGTTTTCAACTAGGATTGCTTTCACTACACCAGCTTTGTCTGATTCGATCTGGTTCATCATCTTCATGGCTTCAACGATGCAAAGTGTGTCGCCAACATTTACTTTTGAACCTACTTCAACGTATGCCGCTGCTGTTGGAGAAGAAGCGGTGTAGAAAGTACCAACCATAGGAGACTTAACTTGGTGACCCGCAGGTGTGCTGCTTTCTGCTGGTGCTGCTTCTACTGCTGCAGGAGCCGCCGCTGGTGCTGCTGGTGCAGGTGCCGCTGGAGCTGCCATGTATTGTTGAGGTTGTGCATAAACTGGTGCACTGCTGTGGCGATTGATACGTACTGACTCTTCACCTTCAGTGATTTCTAGCTCTGCAATACCTGATTCTTCTACTAGCTCGATAAGTTTTTTGATCTTGCGAATATCCATACAATGACCCGCCTGTTAGTTAATTTGAGTTATTTTGTTTTCGCAATTGCGCTAACGCTGCATCAAATGCAGCACGATAGCCCAACGCGCCTAATCCACATATCACGCCTTCCGCCACATCAGAAAAATAAGACTTGTGACGAAATGGCTCTCTGGCGTACACATTGGTGATGTGTACTTCATAAAAAGGGATGTCCACACTGAGTAAAGCGTCTCGAAGGGCAATGCTCGTATGGGTAAATGCGGCAGGATTAATGATAATCGCATCGCATTGTTCATATTGAGCGTGAATAGCCTCAATTAGCTGCGCTTCACTATTACTTTGAATGTGTGACAAGCTGACTTGCTGTGCTTCTGCATATTCAGTTAATGCGTCAACAATTTCGTTGAGAGTCTGCGTGCCGTACTTGTGCGGCTCACGGCGACCTAGCATATTCAAATTAGGGCCGTTTACTAATAAAATCTTTAATTTTGCAGACATATTACGCGAACTTCCTTTAACTAAAGCATTAGCCAAAAATTTAGACTGTATGGCTTGTTAACTTAAGCCGAATTCCAGCAAATAGCAAATATTTCTCCATTTCGTGGAGTATTATAGAGAGTTCGAGGTAAATAGCAGCAAAATACTGGTCTAATCAGAAGGGGAGAGGGGCAAACAAGCTTGCCCCTAAAATGGTTACTTTGCGTCCTGCTTGGCCTTTTCTAGGTGGGCAGCAAAGTCTTTTGCATCTAAGAAGCCTGTGATGCGGTGTGCTGGCATCTCATTACCTTGGCTATCAAAGATTAAAATAGTCGGCAAACCAAACACCGTAAATGCTTCCATGATCTCTTGGGTGTTGTCATTGGCTTTGGTCAAGTCGAGCTTTAATAGCTCATAATCTTTGAACTGTGCTTGTACTTCAGGTTTCGGGAAAGTGTATTTTTCAAACTCTTTACACGCAACACACCACTCTGCGTATAAATCAACGATAGGCACTTTGCCCTTGGCATTGGCCTCAGTAACGGCGACTTTAAGCGCGGCTAAGTCAGGTAGTAGCTTAAACTTCTGCTCTCCGGTAACGGCCTCTGCTTGAGTCGATGCAGTACTTACAACAGCTGTAGGTGCAGGAAACAAGCTTGTTTTTAATGCGTATAAGCCAACAATAAACAGGGTGATCGCAAAGCCCCACAATGTGGTTTTACCTTTTCCTGCCTGTAATTGGCTTTGCCAATAATGCAAGTAGAGTGCTGTTGCTACGGCGAGGCCACCGGCAAGTGAGACAATCACTGTCGCATCGAGTATGCGCTCTAAAAGGATAAGCGGTACGAAGAGCATTACAAAACCAAATAGCGTTTTGACCTGATCCATCCAGCCTCCTGCTTTTGGTAGTAATTTTCCACCTGAGGTACCTAGCAGTAATAGCGGTAGGCCCATGCCCAAGCTAAGTGCATATAGGGTTACCGCGCCCACCACATAATCACCACTTTGCGCGACAAATAATAGCGCGCCGGAAAGTGGAGCCGTGGTGCAGGGCGATGCAATAAGTCCAGATAGTACACCCATAATGAATACGCCCCAGTAATTGCCGCCTTTTTGCTTGTTACTGAGCTGAGTGAGTTTATCCATCATGCCGCTAGGTAAACGAATTTCGTAAACTCCAAACATAGATAGCGCGAGTGCGACGAACAATATACTAAAGCTGATAAGTACCGTTGGATGCTGCAAGTAGCCTTGAATTTGGCCACCAAAATACGCAACGACTAACCCAAGCGCAGCGTAAGTGACCGCCATACCTTGCACATAAACAAAAGACAAACTGAAGGCTTTTTTAGTCGAAAGGCCTTGTTGACCGGCGATGAGGCTCGACAAAATCGGGAACATCGGGAATACACAAGGGGTAAACGCAAGGCCAATACCAAGGCCAAAGAAAGTCAAAATATTCGCAACTAAGCTGCGCTGCATTAACTGCTCAGTGAAAGACAAATTATCGTTATCCACAGGCGCGATGTCGCTTTGAGCTTCTGCTTTTGTCTCAGGTGCTTTTGTTTCAGGAGCTTTGGTTGGCGTGGTCTTTGGCTTTTCTCCTGCAATCGTGCTTAACGGCACTTCTACAATTTCTGGCGGATAGCAAAGTCCAGCTTCGGCGCAGCCTTGATAGCGTATTTTTACGATTGCACCTTGCTCGATATTACTGAGCTTAGAGACAACAGATAAGTTATTAAAGTAGACTTCAGTGCGACCAAAAAACTCATCTTCAATCATCTTGCCTTTTTCAAGTTCAGGCACTTGGATGTCGGCTTGTTTGGCGATAATTTGAAGATTCTTCTTATATAAGTAATAGCCGTCGGCGATGTCCCAACCCACAAACAAGGTATTGCCTTGCTGGTCAAAATCGAACTTGAATGCTTCTTTTACTGGTAAAAAAGTCTGTTGTTTAGGAGCCAGTAAGCTGTCTAGCACCGCATTGTTTGCTTGCGCGGGAAACCACATCAGCAATGAAAAAAGAACTACTAAGAGTCGCATTACAATAATACCTCGTCCATCCATTTGAAATAAGCTAAGTTGCCGCTGGTGACGTCCACGACTTGAATTTCTGGGACATCATAACTGTGTAAGTCGCGAATAGCGGCCATCACTTGCTCTAGTTTTTCGGATTTTGTCTTGATTAACAGCTTGGTCTCTTGTGCATGTTCAACCTGACCTTCCCAAACATAAATAGATTCCACTGCTGGGATTAGGTTCACACAAGCTGCAAGTTTTTGCGTTACAAGTTGCGTTGCAATCTTACGCGCTTCTGCAACCGAATCGCATGTAGATAAGACGAGTTTATATCTTACGCCCATTGCCATTTCCATTTTAGGGTTAGTAATGGCATCTTAGCGGATAGCTCCTCTTTTCTAAAGCGTCTTACTTGTATCGCTTGAATTAAGACCTTAGCACCCATATTTATCTTTCGTAGATTTGGAGAAAGTATGTTTAGATTCTTATTTATTTTATTTATCGCTATTCCGATTATTGAAATTGCTTTGCTGATCCAAGTCAGCGAGGTGATAGGCGGTTTTGCTACCATTGCGCTTGTAATTGGTACCGCCATTTTAGGGGCAAGACTGGTTAAACAGCAGGGTCTTGGCGCTTATGTCAACGTACAGCAACAGATGTCTCGTGGGCAATTGCCTGCACAAGATTTATTTACTGGTTTGTGTGTGATTATTGCCGGTGTGCTATTGATGACGCCTGGGATCATGACCGATGTATTAGGTTTTTTACTGTTAACCCCAGCCGTTAGAAAAAAGCTGGCGCAGTCGCTTTTAGCCCATGCCACCGTAAGAGTGCAAACAGGCATGCATTCAGGTCAATCGCCGTTTGCTAATCAATCACGCGACGAGCGTGCGGATCAGCAGGAAGAAATTAGAGATCCATTTAAAAATCAATCGGGTAGAAATTCTTCAACAACGATTGAAGGTGAATACGAAAGAAAAGACTAAATTTTTTTGGTTTTTTCTCTTGGGTTTTAATTTGCCCATCCCCATAAATGAAAGCAATTAAAATTGCGTGTGTTAACCACAGCCTGTGGATGTAACAGCGCCTTAAAAAAGCATTATTTCTGTCATTGTTCAGAAACTGTTAGGAGAACTATATAAATGAACATTCGTCCTTTACATGATCGCGTCATTGTTAAGCGTCTTGAAGAAGAAACAAAGTCAGCTGGCGGCATTGTGTTAACTGGTTCTGCAGCTGAAAAGTCTTCACGTGGTGAAGTGGTTGCAGTAGGCAACGGCCGCGTGTTGGACAATGGTGAAACTAAAGCACTACAAGTAAAAGCTGGCGACACAGTGTTGTTCGGCTCTTACATCGAAAAAACTGAAAAGATCGAAGGTCAAGAGTACCTGATCATGCGCGAAGATAACATCTTAGGCATCGTAGAATAATTAATACTTTTTAGTTTAATCGACAACAGAATTTAAGAGGAATTTATAACATGGCAGCTAAAGAAGTTCGTTTTGCAGGTGACGCTCGTACAAAAATGCTAAAAGGCGTAAACGTACTAGCAGACGCAGTAAAAGTAACACTAGGTCCTAAAGGCCGTAACGTTGTTTTAGAAAAGTCATTCGGCGCACCAACTATCACTAAAGACGGTGTATCTGTTGCGAAAGAGATCGAGCTTGAAGATAAGTTCGAGAACATGGGCGCACAAATGGTTAAAGAAGTTGCGTCTAAAGCTAATGACGCAGCGGGTGACGGTACTACCACTGCAACTGTTCTTGCGCAAGCTATCGTGAATGAAGGCCTTAAGTCAGTTGCTGCGGGCATGAACCCAATGGACCTTAAGCGTGGTATCGACAAAGCAGTTATCGCTGCTGTTGAAGAGTTAAAAACGCTTTCAGTACCTTGTTCAGACGCAAAAGCGATTGCACAGGTTGGTACGATTTCAGCTAACTCTGACAAAGAGATTGGTGACATCATTGCAGAAGCAATGGAAAAAGTAGGTCGCGAGTCAGGTGTTATCACTGTAGAAGAAGGCCAATCACTACAGAACGAACTAGATGTAGTTGAAGGTATGCAGTTTGACCGCGGTTACCTTTCTCCGTACTTCATCAACAACGCTGAAAAAGGCCAAGTTGAGCTAGATAACCCACATATTCTTCTAGTAGACAAGAAGATCTCAAACATTCGTGAGCTTCTACCTACACTTGAAGCTGTTGCTAAAACAAGCAAGCCGCTACTAATCATTGCTGAAGACCTTGAAGGTGAAGCGCTGGCAACTCTGGTTGTAAACAACATGCGTGGTATCGTGAAAGTGGCAGCGGTTAAAGCGCCAGGCTTTGGTGACCGTCGTAAAGCAATGCTACAAGATATCGCGACACTAACTGGTGGTACAGTTATCTCTGAAGAAATTGGCCTTGAGCTTGAGAAAGCTACGGTTGAAGACCTAGGTACAGCTAAGCGCGTGGTTATCACTAAAGACGACACAACTATCATCGACGGTGCAGGCGAGCAAGAAGCAATCGATGGTCGCGTATCTCAAATCAAAGCACAAATCGAAGAAGCAACTTCTGACTACGACAAAGAGAAACTACAAGAGCGCATGGCAAAACTTGCAGGCGGTGTTGCAGTAATCAAAGTTGGCGCAGCAACTGAAGTTGAAATGAAAGAGAAAAAAGACCGCGTAGAAGATGCACTACACGCAACTCGCGCAGCGGTTGAAGAAGGTGTAGTACCTGGTGGTGGTGTTGCGCTAGTTCGCGTTGCGAGCAAGCTTGAATCGCTAACTGGTGACAACGAAGACCAAAACCTCGGTATTAAAGTGGCACTTCGTGCGATGGAAGCACCACTTCGTCAAATCGTTTCAAACGCAGGTGACGAAGCATCAGTTGTGGTTAACGCAGTTAAAGCTGGCGAAGGTAACTACGGTTACAACGCTGCAACTGGCGAATACAGCGACATGATCGAAATGGGTATCCTAGACCCAACTAAAGTAACGCGTTCTGCACTACAATTTGCAGCATCAGTTGCCGGTCTAATGATCACCACAGAAGCGATGGTTGCTGAGATTCCGAAAGAAGAAGCTGCTGCTCCAGATATGGGCGGCATGGGCGGAATGGGTGGTATGGGCGGCATGATGTAATCAGCCTCCTATGATTTCATAGAAACTCATAATGTTTCAAAAACCCCGTAAAGCATTGTTTTACGGGGTTTTTCTTTATCTGTAACTGTTCAGCTTGTTTCACAATAGTTCACGAAGTTTCAATTTTTTTGGGGTATAAAGTGGGGGATATTTAGCAATATAAGCTCTAGCGGGAATACTTCCGGGAAGCTTTGGTGTTATGAATAGAGTGACCAGCACCTAACAAGTGAAAAAGTTCAAGCATCGAGTAGTACTCATTGCCATAGGAATAATATCCCCAGCCAGCTACTGCAAATGCCAAGTGCTTGTTGTTTCTATTATTATTAAATGCAGGTTTATAGGCTTTACCTGCTAGCTGAGCTTCAATCTGGAAAAGATTTAACTGGCGAAGAAGGTGTTTTATAGCAGCCACTCTTTCTTGAGTGACTGCTCAAATTAGCTTTGTGGAGTCCTAAAGTATATTGTCTTCTGTTAGAATTGAAGTTGGTAGAATTACTAATTTTTGATTGAAAATGAATAACGTATTTCCATCAACACTCAATTTCATTTGTGGATAATACCCAAGTGACTCATTTAGCCAGGTTGCTGCAACTTTTTCTGGGACACCACCATTTTCTATCTCTGAGAGATCATATTTGATTACGTAAAATAGATTACTGACAATATTTCTATACAGGATATATGCCTGATTGCCATTATCTGAAATTGTAGCGTCAACTAAACCTAAATAGCCGTCATCACTACTAAATCCGACTGGTAACGTAAAACGTTCATTAAAATTTTCATCTCGAATAGAAAGCGCTCGTGGACCAGATTCATAATGTGAAACAAGGGCATTAACAGCTAGTATTCGTTTGCCATCCTGACTCATCGACGTACGAACATTATCAACAAAATTGTCCGAAACTTTCTTTGCTGTCTTACCTTGGTCTTCAATTTTATAAAGTGCTTCGTAATGATATGTTGAAACGAAAATAGCAGCACCATTTCGGCTTCTAAACGGAACAGGGTCGTAACCAGTTTCAATGTCGATTTCACTAAAGAGCTTGGCGTTTTGAGAATAAATTAACATTGATGTGTCACTTCCACTGGTATCTCGACCAAATAGAATTTTATCCTCATTATATATATTTAGAGATGTAACATCATGCAAAGTATCTCTATCTTCCAGCACAGTCTGCTTGTATGTAGAGGCATCAAATTTTATTAGTTTACCTTCTTTTAAGGCCAAGAGTGATTTGTTATCGCTGGACAATTCAAGATCTTGAATATTGCTAAATGCAAATAGTGGGTCTTTTGACCAGGCTTCTCCATTTCCCTTAATCGCTTTCCAGTGTTGTTCGCCTTCAATATATAGAGTGTTATTTAGAGGGTTGAATAGACTTTTTCTGTAAGAAAAAGTATCCACTTCTAAATCAATGACTTGATATGAGTAGTTTTGCTCGGTTTTTATTGTAATTGTATTATTGAACGACTTCTCAATATTTTTAACATCAACAATTATATCTCCGGTTTGTGAAACAGGCTCTGCATCAAGATAAATCTGATAGTTATTTTCAACTTTGGCTTTGGTAACATTGATACCATTTACTACCAAGTTATTTGAGTCTATCGAAGATAAGCCACACCCGTTAAGTACTACCCGTATTGGCTGACCTTCATAATGTACTTTTGGCATTACGGAAGTTATCTTGGGATACTGGCTGTCTACATTTACCTTTAGTGGAATCGTTAGATGTGTATTTAACCCCGTTACAGTGTCCACTTTTATTTGGATATTGGCATTATAGGTGCCGCATTCTAGTTGGTCAGATAAGCTGAATGACAGAACCCCAAGTCCGTTGTCTATGCTTTGTTCAACTGTTAACCAGTCTTGATTTGACTGTTCATATGTTACTGAAGCTGACCAGTCGTGGTTTTTTAGTCCTAGGTTGTGAAAACTTATTTCTACATTGTCTGATATAACGTGGGAATCATCATATGCATTTAAATGAACGCTCTCTGGTATTGTGGGAGCTTCAAATATCTTTACGGTATAATCAAGCTTTGCGCGTCCAAATTCATTAGTACAAGCATTATCATAACAGCCCTTTAAGTTAACCTCGCTAGTATATTGTCCGGGTGTGAGATCAGTTTGGCTAGTTATGTAGAGAATCCCATATCCGCGATTTGTATAAACCGTTAATTCTGCATATGCGACGCTGGGCTCACTTGATTCAATAAAGAAGTAGAGCTTCTTGCCGTTTTTTGCCTCATTATAGATATCTTCAGAAACGTTAACGCGGACCGTTGAACCTTTGCGCGTCTCTTGGTTAACAAAAGCATGATGCTCTACCCGATTATCGGAAAATGTAACTTTTCCATTCTGTTTGATAGGTTGATTACCACTTGAATTACCAATGGTATTATTACTTGAATCACTTCCGCCTCCGCAACCAGCAATCAATCCTGAGACCACTATGACACACAGTAGCCCTTTTACTCTATTCATGTAGTTCCTCATAATCACCTTTATAGCTATTAAATATCGCATGTTTGGAATCTAGTACCGCAGAAAGGAACGGACCCTACCATATAATTTGTAGTTTCAACACAATTAATTCATTTCTCCATTGGAACTCCCATACCAAAAAAATTACGAGGACAAAATTATTAAAGTAGCTGTCCGTTGCTGCCAGCAGCAGAAGCGTAGGCTGGCGTTCTGTTGATATAGATAACTGGATGAAAAATATATAAATTTATCCTTTATTTCACTCTAGGGGTATAAAGTGGGGTATCACCACTTTTTCCCATGTTAATAGTTTAATAGATACAAAGGCTTGAGTTCTAGATGGGCGGCATGATGTAAAACATCATCTCCTAAGCACTACATGCTTTAGAAAAAATCTAGCTGTTTGAACTGACCCCCAATAGTTGGACACCAACATTGGGGGTTATTTTATGTCTACATACATCAGAGAATTAAAGCTGTGCATCGCACAGCGTTGTCTTGATGGTGAATCATCGACTCAAGAGTTTTCTATCAGTTTTAGACTGATTAGGTATTGGACTTCTGTTTATATAATCCATGGTTCATCTTCATTTTACCTCTGATTATGAAAATTCCGCAGACTTTAAATGCTCGGTATGGTTGTTGGCGTATTCATTATGTTTTGCGTAAAGAAGGTATCTACTTAATCATAAAGCGGTTCAGTGTTTAATGGCAAAACTAGGGTTAAAATCGACTGTAAGGCCGGAGAAATATCGTTCATATAAAGGATTAGATGGACGTATTGCACCAAATATCATGAATCGAAACTTCACATGGACTAAACCAAATGAAAAGTGGATGACCGATGTGACAGAATGTAAAGTGGCAGGTGAAAAAATGTATTTATCTCCTATTATCGATTTATTTAATCAAGAAATCGTTAGCCATACTGTCGCGACCACACCTAAATTGCATCTCGTGACTGAGATGCTAGATAAAGCGATGAGTGAATTAAGTCAAGTATGATCCTTGGTTCTACATAGCGAACAAGGGTGGCAATTCCAGCACCATGGTTATCATAATATTTTGAAAAATAAAAAATTAATCGGAGTGTATTGAGAAAAGGAAATTGTTTTGATAATACAGTGGCTGCAAATTTCTTCACGCTTTTAAAATCAGAAATGTACCATGGTCACTACTTTGACAGTGCCGAGCAACTTATGGCATGCATTGATGAATATATTGATTATTACAATAACGATCGGATTAAGGTCAAATTAAAAGGCCTGATTCCGGTAGAATACCGAAATCAGGCGTTGGAAGTCGCATAATAGAAATGTCCAACTTTAATGGGTCACTTCAGCTAAGGTGGCTTTTCTTGTTCGTTCGGAAAGTTTAACTAAAGCAGCAATCTTTGATTAGCGATTTAATAATCGCTTGAGATGGTTTTATTTTTTCCATATTGAGATATTCATTTGGCTGATGTGCTTGATTAATTGAACCTGGGCCCATGACGATAGTTTCGCAGCCTAGCTGTTGTAGAAATGGCGCTTCGGTACAATAGTTTACAGCAATTGCTTGTTGTCCTGACAGGCGTTCAGCCATTTTCACCAAAGCAGAATCCGTCGAGCCGGTAAAAGCCGGAATAGGTTCGTGCATATCTATAACCGAGACACTATTCGGATAATGTGTATTGATTGGTGCTACGGCTGCCGTGAGCATGGCTTGTAGTTCTTTGATGCTCAGACCTGGCAAAGGGCGCATATCAATATGTAATTCACAACAGCCACAAATACGGTTGGCATTGTCGCCGCCATGAATGTGTCCAAGGTTTAAAGTTGGGTAAGGAATAGCAAAATGTGGAGTTGAATATTTATTCTTTAATTCTTCTCTTAATTTTAATAAATTTGCAATCACCTGATGCATGATTTCAATAGCATTTAAGCCACGCTCTGGATCTGAGCTATGGCCTGAACGACCAACTATACGGATGGCGGTCGTCATATGGCCTTTGTGGGTAAATACCGGCACCATATCGGTGGGTTCACCAATAACGCAGCGCGCCGGCTTCAAGCTTGGATGTTTAGCAATTTCCTGAGCGCCAGCCATGGTGGTTTCTTCATCGGCGGTGGCTAAAATCATGATAGGAGCACTTTGCTGTAATTCATCAAGCTCTGAGATTGCATTCAATACGAAAGCAAAAAAACCTTTCATATCAATACTTCCAAGACCATATAATTTATTATCTTGCTCGCTTAATTTAAAAGGATCAAATTGCCAGCGGCTATCGTCGAATGGCACGGTATCCGTGTGGCCGGCCAACATTAATCCACCATCGCCATTACCTCGTCTTGCAATTAGATTATATTTTCCTTTTGCATGTTCAAGCTCTGTTACTTCGACAGTAAATCCTAACGTTTCGCACCACTGTGCGAGTAGGTGGATCACATTCTGATTACTCATGTTGAGACTTTCTTCTAATGCACTGATAGATGGCGCGGCGATCAGTTGCTGATACATTTCCATAAAAGCGGGCAATTTCATAAAAATTCCTAAAATACTTATTCAAAGTTCTTGCATAAAAATATAAAGATGTTTAGAGTGAATATCAATTCACTTTTTTAGCATAAATATATTTTGGAACAGCAATGCGACGATTTGACTTCAACAATTAGCAGAACCAATCCTAATCAAACTTTTTTAATCTTGAGAACACTATGTTGAAAGTATCTATAATCGGAGCGAGCGGCTACAGTGGCGCTGAGCTTGCTAAGCTGGTTGCCAAGCATCCTGCCTTCACACTTGCGCATTGCTTTGTATCTGAGCAAAGCTTAGACAAACACAAATTCATCAGCGATTTATATCCAGAATATTCGGGCTTGCTAGATATTGAGCTGCAACCCTTAAATGAGCAAGCTTTTTCGTTGATAGAGCAATCATCGGATTATGTGTGTTTATGCACGGATCACAAGGTTAGCGTAGAGCTTGCACCGATATTTTTACAGATGGGGAAACGGGTTTTTGACCTATCTGGAGGTTACCGTTTATCTAGCAATGAAGACTACGAAAATTACTACGGCTTTTCTCACCCACATCAAGACTGGTTAGCGCAAGCGCAATACGGATTAGCTGAATGGTATGGCGATGCTATTAAAACGGCGAAGTTGGTGGCGGTCGCGGGCTGCTATCCGACTGCGGCACTCAATGCACTCAAGCCATTACAACAAGCTGATCTGATAACAGAGCAACCAGTTATCATCAATGCTGTTTCAGGTGTTACTGGCGCAGGTAGAAAAGCGAATGTCGCCACACACTTTTGCGAAGTATCTCTTGCACCGTACGGTTTGTTTACGCACAGACACAGTCCAGAAATAGAAAAATACCTTGAACACCCAGTGTTGTTTACGCCGCATTTAGGGAACTTTAAGCGTGGTATCTTGGAAACGATCTACGTCACTCTGAAAGAAAATGTCACACCAAATCAAGTCGATGCCGCTTACCAAGTGCTTGCCGATGAGCCGCTGATCAGATTAAAGGGGAGTCAACTTCCATCAATCAAAGCCGTTGAAAATCAGCCTTTTGTTGATATTGGTTGGCAGCAAAAGGGCAATCAACTGATCGTGGTTGTCGCGATTGATAACTTGCTTAAAGGGGCTGCAGGCCAAGCATTACAATGTATGAACTTGGCGGCAGGACTTGAGCATTATCAAGGTTTAGGAGTATCAGCATGACCAAACAAACTTGGGTGATAAAACTAGGTGGTGCGGTGTTGAATCAAGAGGGTGCAGCGCAAGCATTGTTTTCAGCTATCAAGCAAATTCAACAGGACGCACCACACAAGCAGTTTGTGATTGTTCATGGTGGCGGGGCGCTGGTTGATAAGTGGCTTACCGATGCTGGTTTTGCTACTGCAAAACATCAAGGACTGCGGATCAGTCCGCAAGAGCAAATGCCCTATATTGTTGGTGCACTTGCAGGCTGTGCTAACAAGCAACTGATGGCGGATGCCATTACCGCCACGCTCAAGCCCGTTGGGCTGTGCTTATATGATGCAGGATTTACCACAACTCAAAAGCTTAAAGCGCTTGGCCGTGTGGGTAGCTGTGAAGCGAGTGAAGGGGGCATGCTTGAAGCGGTGTTGGAGTTTGACAGGTTGCCTGTTGTTAGTTCAGTTGGTATTGGCGCTGACGGCCATTTATACAACGTGAATGCGGATGAAGCAGCAGCAGCTATCGCCAGTAAGCTTGGTGCAGAACTTATTTTTATGACTGACGTTGAGGCGGTACTTGATGGCGATAAACAGCCATTAAATCAACTTAACGCGGAACAGATCTCAACGTTAATCGCGCAAAAGGTCATTGTGGGCGGGATGGAGGTCAAAGTTAAGACCAGTCTTCACGCTGCCCAACACTTACGACGAGGGGTGTACATCTCTAGCTGGCAAAAGCCAGAAAATTTAATTGCGTTGCTCAATGGTGAGCACGTAGGTACACAAATTCTGCCGTAGGAAAACACCATGACTAAGCATTTTTTAACTGGTTTGGAATTAGACCAAACTAACGTTTTGAACTTATTAAAGCTTGCAAAAAATATTAAAAATCAACCGCAAGAATATAACCAAGCCTTAGCAGGCAAATCGATTGTCACGTTATTCGAAAAGCCGAGCTTAAGAACGCGGCTGTCGTTCGATATAGGTATCCATAAACTGGGCGGCCATGCTGTGTATTTAGATCAGCAAAACGGTGCAATGGGGGCGCGTGAATCCGTAAAAGATTTTGCGCTTAATATTTCTACTTGGGCTGACGGCCTTGTGGCCCGAGTAAATCACCATAGCACGCTTGAGACGCTCGCTGAGTTTTCGTCTGTGCCTGTTGTGAATAGCCTATGTGATTTATATCACCCTTGCCAAGCGTTGGCTGATTTTCTCACCTTATTTGAAACTTACGACGATGTCAGTCAGATCAAAATCGCTTATCTCGGTGAAGGTAACAACGTAACACATTCATTAATGTTGCTTGCGGCAACGTTAGGTACTGATTTTGTGGCGGTTTGTCCTAAAGGTCATTCTCCAGATGCACAGATTGTAAAGCAAGCTGAACAAATTGCGGCGGTAAATGGCGCCTCAGTTCTGGTCAGTGATCGGGTAGAAGCGGCGGCTGGTGCCAATGTGCTCTACGCTGATACTTGGGTTTCGATGGGGAATAAAACGCCAATTGAACAGGTGAAAGACACCTTTATGCCATATCAAATCAACCAACAATTGGTTGAAGCGTGTGGCGCACAAACCATTTTGCATTGCCAGCCAGCACATCGTGAGTTTGAAATTACTTCCGAAGTGATGGACGGGCCAAAGTCAAAAATTATTCAACAAGCTGAAAACCGCATGCATGCTCAAAACGCATTGCTGGTATCGCTGTTAAACAAAGATTACGTTTGAGGTTAAAGAACATGAGCAAGATTAAAAAAGTGGTACTGGCTTACTCTGGTGGATTAGACACATCAGCGATTGTGCCATGGTTAAAAGAGAACTACGGTTGTGAAGTTGTCGCCTTTGTTGCCGATGTAGGTCAGGGTGAAGAAGAACTGGTTGGGGTTGAAGAAAAGGCAATCGCATCGGGTGCCTCTGAGTGCCATATCGTCGACTTAAAAGAAGAAATGGTTAGCGACTATATTTATCCAACTCTTAAAACTGGTGCTATCTATGAAGGGACATATTTACTGGGTACTTCGATGGCGCGTCCTATTATCGCCAAAGCACAAGTTGAAATCGCTCGTAAAGTTGGCGCGGATGCACTTTCGCATGGTTGTACAGGCAAGGGGAATGATCAGGTGCGTTTTGAATCTTGCTTCTCAGCGCTTGCGCCTGACCTTAAAGTGATTGCACCATGGCGTGAATGGTCACTATCAAGTCGTGAATCTTTGCTTGACTATTTGGCCGAGCGTAATATCCCTTGTGCAGCCTCTGCCACCAAAATTTACAGTCGTGATGCCAATGCTTGGCATATTTCTCACGAAGGTGGCGAATTGGAAGATCCATGGAATGAGCCAAGCGATCAGGTTTGGACCATGACTAACTCTCCAGAAGCAGCTCCGGATCAGCCTGAATATGTGTCGGTATTAATCGAAAAGGGTGAAATCACCGGTGTTAACGGTGAGAGCTACAGCCCTTATCAGTGCCTAGTTAAGTTAAACGAGATTGCAGCGCAGCACGGTGTTGGTCGTGTGGATATCGTTGAAAACCGCCTGGTCGGCATGAAATCTCGTGGCTGTTATGAAACACCGGGAGGCACTGTGATGATGGCTGCGTTACAAGCGATTGATGAGCTGATCTTAGACAAATCTTGTCGTAAATGGAAAACCGCGCTTAGCGAAGAGTTTGCACACTTAGTCTATGACGGTCGTTGGTTTACCCCACTGAAAGATTCAATTCTAGCTGCCGCAGAGTCTTTCGCACAGCAGGCAACTGGTGAGGTGGTACTTAAGCTTTATAAAGGCCATGTACATGCAGTGCAAAAGCAATCAATCAATAGCTTATACAGCGAAGATTTTGCCACATTTGGTGAAGATGATGTATATGACCAATCTCATGCGGAGGGATTCATTCGTCTATTCTCACTATCTAGCCGGATAGCGGCGTTAAACAAGCAAAAGCAGTCTTAAGGTAGGAGAACGAGATGGCATTATGGGGTGGCCGTTTTTCATCAGGTCCTGATGAGGCATTTAAGCAATTTAATGATTCTCTGCCATTTGATTATCAATTGGCAGAGCAAGATATTGTTGGCTCTATCGCTTGGGCGGGTGCGCTAAAGCAAGTAGATGTATTAACTGAAAGCGAACATCAGCAGATCATCTCAGCGCTGAAACAGCTTTTGGATGAAGTGATTGCTGATCCGCGCAGTGTAGCAACCGCGGGACATGAGGATATTCATTCTTATGTTGAAGCTAAACTTATCGACAAAGTGGGTGATTTAGGTAAAAAGCTGCACACAGGTCGAAGCCGTAACGACCAAGTAGCCACAGACTTTAGATTGTGGAGCCGGAAAACGGCGCAGCAATTGCTTGTGGCACTGAGTTCACTCAAGCAAGCTCTTGTGGTACTCGCAGAGCAGGAGCTTGGTACTATGTTGCCAGGCTACACCCATTTACAGCGTGCTCAGCCCGTGCTCTTTAGTCATTGGTGTATGGCCTACGTTGAGATGATTGAGCGTGATGAGTCGCGCTTAAATGATGCGCTTGAAAGGTTAAATGTGTGCCCACTTGGCTCAGGTGCACTAGCGGGGACTGCTTATCCTATCGACCGTGAAATGTTAGCTGTAAACCTTGGCTTTAGAGAAGCCTCTCGCAATAGTTTAGATGCGGTCTCTGATCGTGACTTTGTGGTTGAGCTACTCAGTTGTGCGTCTATTTCGATGATGCATTTATCTCGTTTTGCAGAGGATTTGATCTTTTACAACTCTGGTGAATCTGGATTTATTGATTTGGCCGACAGTGTGACGTCCGGCTCATCCTTGATGCCACAGAAAAAGAATCCTGATGCCTTAGAGTTGATCCGTGGCAAAACAGGTCGAGTTTTTGGCGCCTTTAGCGGCATGATGATGACGCTTAAAGCTTTGCCCTTGGCCTACAACAAAGACATGCAGGAAGATAAAGAAGGCCTATTTGATGCCATGCCAACTTGGCTTGCGTGTATTCATATGGCTGAAGCATGCGTTAAAGGCATTAAGGTTAATGGTGATAAGACGTTAGCGGCTGCAAAAGGTGGTTACGCCAATGCGACAGAGCTTGCTGATTATCTCGTTGCTAAGGGAATACCGTTTAGGGAAGGCCATCACATCGTCGGTGAATTAGTGCAGTTAGCAATTAGTAAGGGGCAAAACCTCGAGGATCTGAGCTTAGAAGAATTCCAGCAAGTCAGCGCAGTAATTGCAGAGGATGTCTACCCGGTACTAGAAATTGACGCTTGTATTGCCGCTCGTAAAGCATTAGGCGGCACCTCATTGCCACAAGTGACCAATGCCATTAAAACGGCAAAAAAAAAGCAAAAAATCCTAGTGCGTGATGCCAATTTAGATGATGTTGAAGCCATTGCCGGACTGATCCAATATTGGGCTAAAGTAGGTGAGAACCTACCGCGAGCGAAAAGTGATATGATCCATAGTATCAATGAGTTTGCGGTGACAGAGGTCGATGGCAAAGTGACAGGATGTGCATCTTTGTATATTTACGACACTGGGCTTGCTGAAATTCGCTCTTTGGGTGTAAATCCCGAGAGCGAAATAAAGGGACAAGGGCAACTTTTAGTCGAGCATTTACTGGTGAAAGCCAAAAAATTGGCACTCAATCGTATTATTGTACTAACTAGAGTGCCTGGCTTCTTTATGAAACAAGGTTTTAACAATTGTACCAAAGATAGCTTGCCTGAAAAAGTGATGAAAGATTGCGAGTTGTGTTTACGCAAAGATAACTGTGATGAAATTGCGATGGATTTCATTATAAAACAAACATCTAGCTTAAGTATTCCATGTAAATTTGTGGCTTAACACTAAGCTTTTACAGAATAAGAAAGAGCGCTAGTAAGCGTTCTTTCTGTATGTAAATCAACCGATTGAAATTGATTTAATAAATGTTGGCGTGTTTCGTGCTAAGTAAATCTCGATAATTTTTAGATGACTCACTTTTAGAGTTAAGACTAATTTGTAAATATTGAGGGAAATTTCATGATAAAAACAATCCTAGCGAGAAAAAATCAAGCTAAAACAACTGGTCAAGCAAAGCCACTTTCTGATAAGGTGATTCAATCTGTAAGTAAACTTGAGATGGTATCTGGCGCACGTGGAAGTGCAATAATTCCGCCTGGGTCTAAAGAACCGTACTAATGATTAATGTTAATTTATGACTTTTTTGGTATGAGTATAGGAGCCCTTGTAATATGGGGCTTCTTGATGGCCTCACTGCTACATCTATTTTTTTATATACTAAAAGTCCAGAAAAATTTACAGCTACTCTTTGCTTCTATCCTGTTATTTACCTCCTACTTTGTAAGTGATTTTATCATTGCTTCTGATAGCTACAATACGGCTATTCACGGAATATTTGCTTTGTTTGATCTCTTTACCTTATTGATTCTTTTTCTAGTCGCGTATACTTTTTTTAAAGATGAAAAGCTCGAAGTTGGCGTTTTATATATTACGGTAGGTTTGGTTATTAATACTTTAATGTTCTTCTTTATGTTTATAGATACATATATTTATGAAAATGTAACACGCTGGTTCTTATGGTATTTATACTCATACATAGTGATTTCTGTGGACTTTATTATGGTTGCTTCTTTATTAGTCAATAAAGATTGGTTAGGTATTAAATGGGCTATAAGTAAGGTGAGAGCTAGGGTAGCTTGAAAATTTAGTCGATTTAAACTGTGGTTTTTACTTACTTATCAGTGTGTTGTGTTCGTTTTGCTGTTTTTGTGCTTACTGGTTATACACTATCGGAATGTATATAACCGATCAGCTTTTAATTGTCGTTTTGCTTATTCCTAAAGATCTTCTTGGATTATACGCCATGATCATAGAGCGGCGATGGCCGCTCGTTAAAACTGATATTCCACGCTCAACGTAAGTGCTGCGTGGCTTTCGTCTTCTTCCTGAGACTTATCTTGCCATGCTTTTACGCCTATTTTTGCAAGCGCGCCAAACACGCCTTGTTGGTAACCGAGCTCGAGCTGGTTTCGTTCAACATCTCGTGTGTCAAATTCAACTCGTTTCAGTTTGGCATAGGCGCCAATGCCATCCGTGCTGAAGTAATCTAACGCGAATGTGAGGTTTTTAGCATCCAATCCCGAGCTTGCTCCAAGCCAGAGGTCGCGCTCGCTGTAGTTCGCTGAATCCACTGTATTGTCTCTTGGGCAAAGCGCGAGCTTTAGCTCGTCTTTACAATCAATGCTTGTATCTGAATATTCAATAAAGCTCTTGAGACGATAGTCTTTACCACCCCAGTAGCTTTCAATACCTAGGGTGTACATTGGATTGCTTGGTAATGCACCACTGTCATTATTGCCTGCAAACTCACCGTATAAAGCGAGCGGTTGATTAGCTATCCGAGTGGAATATTTGAAGTCAACGCTGGTGAGGTGTTGCGTTTGCTTTTCGCTTTCAAGGTTTTGTTGTTGATAAACAAAGTCGCTGGATGTTGTACTAAAGCCAAGTTCTAACCCTTGAATTGGAAAAGCAGCCGCTCTAAACCCCCAAAAGTCGCCATCCTTTTTACTGGCTATATTTGGGCGTTGTTTTGCCATAATGGCCGTCACTTGCCAAGGACCAACGAAAGAGAAAAAGCTTGGTCCAATATAGTTGTTATTGGCACGACTTAAACGAACCGCTTTCATGGGGGCTGCGTTGTTTGAAAGCATCAGCGCATTTTCGTTGCTCGGGCCCCACCAGTAACTCAGTCGCTCAGCGCTGAGAGACCAATTACCAAACAACACTGCAAGGTGACTGCCGTGGTGATTAACGTATTTTCCATCTTGGCTTTCATCTGCGTAGTTAACCGCAACTTTAGCGCTAACAGCACCACCTGTAATAACGCCATAAGTACGCAAGCCTGAACGTTCATTTTGACGTTCACCAAAGCCTGTTGAGCGCTCTTCAGCACCGTTAAAATGTGCTTTTACACTACTGTATCTTTCTCTTTTTGCTTGTTTTAGCGCATGGCGTAAATGTGCCAATGCAAAGCTTGCGGTTTCAGAGAGATTGCTGTCATCAATAGCGGCAAGGTCATTAACAATGCCGCTCCACAACAGAGGATATTGATTAACTGGGCGATTTATCACGCCTTCTGCAACCAGTAAATCTATGCTGTGTTTAAGCTCACTTTGTGACACCTCTATCCAAGGTGAAGCATGCGCATAAGTACCAACCAATACGGCTAGGGATAATAGGCACTTTTTCATCCGTGTAGTTTTTCCTCTAAAGCTTTGGCAACCAGCGGGTGAACAAATTCACTGACATTGCCTTTATGAAGTGCAACTTCTTTTACTAAAGTTGACGAGATAAATGAATTCTTTTCAGATGGCGTTAAAAATACGCTTTCCAAATCGGGATGTAAACGGCGATTCATATTGGCCAGCTGGAACTCATAGTCAAAGTCAGACACCGCGCGAATACCGCGGATCAGCACGTTGGCTTTTTGCTCTTTCGCTAAATCAACGAGTAATCCTGAAAACCCAATCACCTTTACATTTTTATGTGACTTTAAAATTTCTTCAGCCAAAGCAACACGTTGCTCTAGTGAGAAACAAGGCTGTTTATTTGGGTTATGGGCAATTGCCAAGATCACGGTATCAAACATTTTTGCTGCACGTTTGATTAAGTCTTCATGTCCATTAGTGAGGGGATCAAATGTGCCAGGGTAGAGGGCGATGACTTTCATAAGCGTAATTATGTTGAATTTTTTTGTATGGTAACAAGGTTTTTTTGAAAAAACACTGGTCAGCTTTGTCGGATCTAAGCTTATCTAGAGGTAAAATTAGTGCTATTTTTTCACATGGAGCGCGCAATAGCCTATTAACACTAGCAATAGCGCGACCACGTTATCAACAAAGATAGAGAATCGTAATGAATACCAAGGAAAAAATAATACGTACCAGCATCGCGTTATTTAATTTGCATGGAGAGCGCGCGATTACGACAAACCATATAGCGTCCAGTTTGGGGATTAGTCCTGGCAATTTGTACTATCATTTTAAAAATAAAGAAGACATCATTCGGCAAATATTCGCGCTTTATAGCGAGCATTTAAATACGCACTTTAAGCCACTGGAGCAGCACAATGAGCCGCTTGAGCAGCTAACTCAATATTTAGACTCCTTGTTCGACCTGATGTGGCGTTATCACTTTTTCTACGACAATCTGACAGACATCTTGGCTCGTGATGATGAATTGAAAAAAAACTACATTGCTTTTCAGTCACGCTTACTTGAGCAAGTAAAAGCTGTGGTAATTGGTCTAAGAGATACAGGCGTGATCACCATAGATGATGACGATGCTAAAGAGCTCGCGCATATGTTGAAAATGACCGTTAGTTTCTGGACTCCCTATGTTAAAGCCAGAAGAATGACAGGCGTCCTTGAGCAACAAGATATATACAATGGTATTGTTAAAGTTCTGATGATTTTTAAACCTTACGCGACGCCCATGAGCGCACCGAAAGTGGCACAACTTCAGCAGCATTATCAAGCACTAGCAGAGGCGAGCTTACCGAGTATTGCTTAGCCTGAAATAATTAAGCGGGCCTTTTGCCTGGGTGAGCACGGCAAAAGGCTTTCTTTGTAGAGCACAAAGGGAAAAGGTTTGTTTATTTCCTAATCGGCTCTGAGTTTGATATACTCGCGCGCCCGAACTGTCCTCGGTCAGTGTGCGCCACGATAAAGTCCGCTTAGGTCAAATCAGTGCGTCATCGCAACCGATAATCGATCTGTAGTAGAGTGACTTTTATGCTTAAATTTATCGTCAAATTACATCCCGAAATTGCTATTAAGAGCAAATCCGTCCGTAAGCGTTTTACCAAAGTATTAGAGAAAAACATCAAAATGCTGTTGGTTCGCGTTGACGAAAACGTAAAAGTTAAAAATAACTGGGACAATATCTCAGTGACGAGCGAGCTAAGTGACGAGAAAACCCGTCTTGGTCTGATCGACCACCTTAAACGCACGCCAGGTATTGT
The DNA here is from genome assembly GCF_021530695.1 of Pseudoalteromonas sp. OF5H-5. Taxonomy (NCBI): domain Bacteria; kingdom Pseudomonadati; phylum Pseudomonadota; class Gammaproteobacteria; order Alteromonadales; family Pseudoalteromonadaceae; genus Pseudoalteromonas; species Pseudoalteromonas sp. OF5H-5. Next base: position 135,799 of record NZ_JAKGBF010000007.1, on the reverse strand, counting down.
GCAGTTTATTGAGGTGCAAGAAACACAGTTCGACACGCTTGATGATATCTACCAACAAACGATTGCTTTGGTTGAGCCATTGATCAAGGGCAAAACGTTTTGCGTGCGTGTAAAGCGCCAAGGTAAGCATGAGTTTACTTCAAGCGACGTGGAGCGTTATGTTGGTGGCGGTTTAAACCAAAATGTAGAGGGTGCCAGTGTAAGACTGAAAAAACCTGATGTGACGGTTAAAATCGAAGTCAAAGACAATAAAGCCTACATCGTTCGTCACCAGCACTTTGGTCTAGGTGGCTTCCCACTACCAACGCAAGAAGACGTGCTGTCTTTGGTTTCTGGCGGATTCGACTCGGGTGTTGCGACTTATCAAATGATGCGAAAAGGCGCGCGAACGCACTTTTTGTTCTTTAACTTAGGTGGCGCAGCCCACGAAATTGGCGTTAAGCAAGTGAGCCACTATTTGTGGAAACAATTTAGCTCTACCCACAAAGTTAAATTTATTACGATTGACTTTGAGCCGGTTGTTGCAGAAATTCTTGAAAATATCGAAAGCGGACAAATGGGCGTGGTACTAAAGCGCATGATGATGCGTGCAGGTGCTGTGGTTGCAGAGCGTTTAGGGATCCCTGCGCTGGTAACTGGTGAAAGTATTGGTCAGGTATCGAGCCAAACCTTGGCTAACCTTAACGTGATTGACCGTGTCACAGAGATGCTGATATTACGACCGCTTATTCAACACGATAAAGAAGAGATCATTCGTATTGCCAGAGCGATTGGCACCAATGAAATGGCAGAAGCAATGCCTGAATATTGTGGTGTGATCTCTCAAAAACCAACGGTAAAAGCACAGCTTCACAAGATATTAGCTGAAGAAGAAAAGTTTGACTTTGATGTATTGAATACGGTTGTAGCTAACGCGACGGTAAAAGATATTCGCGACATTGAAGCTGAAGCAAAAGAAGAGGTGAAAGAAGCGGAATCGGTAAGTGAATTACCGGACAACGCGGTGGTACTGGATATTCGTTCTCCAGAAGAGGAAGATGCAAACCCTCTAGAGCTAGATGGTGCACAAGTGATACACTTACCTTTCTTTAGATTAGCCACTAAGTTTGGCGACTTACCACAGGACAAAGCATACTACTTGTACTGTTCGAAAGGCGTAATGAGCCAGTTACAAGCACTTATTCTGCATGAAAATGGCTATGCAAACGTCAAGGTGTACCGTCCTTAAAAAAGCGTGTTAACAAGCGTTGGGTGAGACTTTAGGATTTACCCAACGTGCGTTTTTTGTGGGGAGGTTATAGGTTGCTTGTTTATCCTCGTTTATTTACTAGGTATTTTGTAGCTGCCCTCCACAGTTAGTATCAAAGCGCAGCCATGCGCTCCTCGTTCATTCTTTTGAAACGACACAATCGAGCGAATCAAGAAAACGTCGCCCCGACATCATACTGAAGCCTAAAACCAAAAAACTGATAGGAAAGCAACCGACATCCCGCCGGTGCATTGCATATCGGCTTATGCTTCTCAGGTGTGATGAAAGGGGAATTATACCAGTTGTATTAAGTAAATGATCTATCTTGAAGCGGGGAAATAGCTTTAGTAGCAAGGCAAAAATTTTGCTATTTAGTTGTTCTAAATGAGAAATTTTTAACGAAGCTAATATGCTATTTCACCCTTCAAATTGATTAGAGAATTAATTCAATTGGTATTAGCTGCTTATGAAACCTTCTACGGTTTTAGCAGTTAAGCTGCTTGCAAGTATTGCAAAAACTCTCAACGAGCTGTATCCCTAATTCGCTGTGCAAATAACTTTGTGGGGGGCGGTTTACCCGCCGAGAAGTTAAGTCTATTGTCGCGCTAGCTGCCAGCGCTTATTCACTTCCTCAAGTAACTGTTGATTAAACGGCACATCGATATTTTGCTTCGCTGCTAGCTCACAAATATACCCGCACATGGCGTCAATTTCTGTGCGTCTGTTATTCGTGATATCCTGATTCATTGAAGAGCGATTGTTTGCAGTTTGCGCCATTACGGTGTAAGCAAGCGTGACTAGCTCGCTAAGCGCTAAGTTCACGCCTGTACTTGTGGCCACAAGTTGTACTTCATTCATTAAATTAAGGATTTGGGCCGCGTATTTGGGCTGTCTTAGCTGACCATTTGCGACTTGTTCCAATGCACTTAACGGGTTAATGGCAATATTAACCGCCAGCTTTTTCCAAAGTGTTGGCATGATGTCAAACGTGGTTTGAGCATTGTCAAATGTGCTAAACAGTTGCGAGAATACGCGCTGGTAGTGGCATTCAGCTGGTAAATTTAACGGCCCAAACCAAGTTGCACCTTGTCCTGTATGATGCACAGTGTCTGCGACTTTATAGCCTGCGATGGATGTGCTTAAGAAGTAGGCTGATTGTGTTTTATCAAGCGCTGCTAACTCACCAGACCAATCTACCATGCCATTATGACTAAGGATTAGCGTGCCATTTTTTGAAAGTGCAGGGCGAAGCGCTCGGAGTGCTTCGATGACCTGATATGCTTTAACAGGAATGATTAGCGTATCTATACTGCTAGCTGGAAGTTCTGCAAGCGTTTTTGTACTGCATGGGATGGTTTGTTGAATACTTGCTGTTTGATAGCGATAAGTCGCCGCGCGTTTGTTTCGAGTGATCAGCGTAATTTGATGAGATTGACTAAGGTGCTGGGCGAGCAGTAATCCTATCGCCCCTTCACCTAAAATATGTATGTTAGCCATGTTTTCTGTTGCGCCAACTTGCCCAAATATAAAATAGAACAAAATAACTGACCGCACCGGCTAAATCAGCGAAAAAATCAGCGGTAGATGCTTGGCGATACGGTAATGAATGTTGCATCCACTCAATTCCTGCACCATACAAGGACAGCAGTACTATGTGTGTCCATACTTTCACTTTAAAAGCATGGTGAGAGATAAACGCAAGCACAAAAAACACACCAAAATGCGCCACTTTATCGATATTTGGGAACAGCTTTGGAGACAAGCTAATTTCCTTTGCGAATAGCACCGTACATATAATTAAAGAGATAATCAAAAGAGCTTTATAAACGCGCCGTGTCACAATACATCCTACTTCTGTATGACTAAGCGAGCAGTATACCATCGAAAACTGTCCATTGGGTGAACATCCTAATACGCTGTTTAAAAACTTAAAGTAACTCAAATTAAGCATAAACTGCTATAATCGAGCCAAAATGACTTTAGGAGAGAAGCATGCCTTCATTTGATATTGTATCTGAAATTGATATGACAGAAGCAAAAAATACCGTAGACAACGCGGTTCGCGAGCTTGATACGCGTTTTGATTTTCGTGGCGTAGATGCATCAATCGAGCTTAACGGTGAAATGATCAACCTTAAAGCGGAAGCAGAACAGCAAGTTATGCAGTTGTTTGATATGTTAGTGGGTAAAGCGGCAAAGCGTGGCCTTGATGTGGCAAGCTTCGAGCTAAAAGACATTGAACGCTCAGGCAAATACGTATCGCGCAAGGTGGCGTTAAAACAAGGCATCGACAAAGAGACGGCGAAAAAACTGGTTAAGCTTATTAAAGACTCAAAAGTTAAAGTTCAAGCATCAATTCAAGGCGATACGGTGCGTGTAACGGGTAAAAAGCGTGACGATTTGCAAGAAACGATGCAATTGGTTCGTACCGGTGAGCTTGGCCAACCATTTCAATTCAAAAACTTCCGCGACTAATTACGCTTTACTTCATTCCAAAAGTGCATAGATTGCACTTTTGGATTTCTAGACGTCCATTGACAATCATTCCGAAACCCAAGACAATAGCCTCGCATTTTCAAGGTGCTGTACACAACCTAGTGTGGTTGCTAAGTGTATAGATAATCGGGAAACTGGTGCGAACACAAGGGAACATCTAATTGCGTGAATCAATAATAAATTGAGTAAGACAGTTTATTACACATGATTAGCTTGGATCGGTTCTATGCCAGCGCTGCCCCCGCAACGGTAGAGTGAACTGCTAATCTGCAGATTTACTGAGCCCGGAGACCGGCCTTGAAACAGTCACTTTGTGTTCTTGTACGGTGGGTACAAGTTAGGGGAAACCATGTTAAATAAAACTGCTCTAAGCGCGGCGATAGCGACGGCGCTCTCTTTTTCAGCATTTGCGGATCAAAATGTTGAACATATCACTGTTACTGCCAATAAATTTGAACAATCTCTAGAAAGCGCATTGTCTGCCATTACGGTTATAGGTCGCGCTGAAATTGAAAAAAGCAATGTTCAAGATGTCGTATCGCTACTCGATAATGTCGCTGGTATTCAAGCGGTTAGAAACGGTGGCCTCGGCCAAAGCGTGAGTTTATTCCTACGCGGTAATGATGCTAAGCATACGCTAGTGTTAATCGATGGGGTTCGAGTGACGGATGCAAACTCCGGTGACAATTCGCTCACTAATTTACCACTTAATAGCATCGAAAGGATTGAGATCATTCGTGGTGCCAAAGCTGCGATTTATGGTTCAGATGCCATTGCTGGCGTGATTAATATTATTAGTCGCGAAGGGAATAACAATACTATCGCGTTTACTACTGGGAGTAACAATTACTCCAAGACCGAAGCGACGGTAAATTACAAAAAAGACAAGTTTAGTATTGCAGCTAATGCGGGTTACACTCATACCGATGGCTATGATGTGATTGAGAAAGACCCTGAAGCTGCAATCACAAAAAACCATGACCGTGATGGATATTATAACGGTAATGCCGGTTTAAATGTGCAGTATGGTGATGAAGAAAGTGGCATTTTTAGCTTACGTTCACAGTACAGTGAAGGTGAGGGGGAGTATGACTCTTTTGGTAGTGATGCTTACCGTTTCCATAACTACACCAATAAGTTGGCGTGGAAAAGACGTACTGATAAGTTTAGCCAAAGTGCGTCATACAGCTTAGGTAAGGAACAAAATGTTCAAATCGGTAATAGTGCTGACGATAACGCTTATGTCACCAAACGCAGCCAATTTGAATTTCAGTCGCAATATAGTTTAACTGAAGCTTTGATCTTCACGGGTAACTTTACCTTTCTAAATGAAGATGTTGGTGATTCTACCGCCTCTTTTTCAGAGCCTGAGCGTGATAATTTATCTTTAGCACTCGGTGGGTTTTACAACGATGAAAATTGGCTGGCAGAGGTTGTACTGAGAACGGATGATTATGATTTTCATGGTCGTGCAAACACCTACACGGTTGCTGTAGGTAAGCAACTCATGGATGGCCTAAGTGTTAAGTTGAATCATGGTACTGCCTTTAGAGCACCTTCTTTATCACAGGCGTTTGTGATTGATAGTCCTTACTATTTACCTAACCCAAATATTAAGCCAGAAGAAGCTACTAATAACGAAATTATTGTTACATGGAGCGGCGAGAACTTCCGTGTGGAAGCTGCGGTATACGATAACCGTATTACCGATAAAATCGTTTATCAGCAAAATGATAAATGGAAATACATCCCTTACAATGTTCAGCGCGCTGACTTTGAAGGTGCTGATCTTTCTGTTGAAATTGAAGACAACTTTGGTATCGAGCATACGGTAAATGTGAGCTATGTGAGTGCTAAAGACGCAGATACCGATAAGCAATTACAGCGCAGAGCGAGACGCACCTTAACTTATTCAGTCAGTAAAGAGTGGGAAAATGTCGACGCAACACTGACCTTAGTCCATAGAGGTAATCGCGACGATAAAGTATGGGGAGCTGAAGGTGCATATACAGTGACTTTACCGTCATATACGCTGTTTAACTTAGCTGCTAACTATACGTTTTTCGACGGATTCAAGTTAAATGGCCGTATTGAAAACTTAACCGATAAGCGTTATTTCAATGCCACAGCGGGCGAAGCAAAAGATGGCTCTTTACTGGGCTATAAGCCACTAGGTAGACAAGCCTACGTTGGTGTGAGCTACAGCTTCTAATACGTTAAAAGCTTTTCAATACCCAGAGTGATCCATCGTGAGTAATGGATCACTTTTCTTATTTATCATTTAGTTGCATTACATTTGTAACTGGTGTTCTGCCTTATGTGTGGTTGATAATAGATTTGATTTGTATTATTACTACCTTAAGGAAAAGAACATGAAGTCACTATTATTTGGGTTACTCACGTTTGGGATTGTCACATCAGCGCAAGCCTCACTACCTGAAAATCAGCTTGAACCTCAATTTTCAACACAATCAATGACGGGCGATTTCGCTTGGTTTAACGCGCCATCGCAAACCTGTAATCGGATCCGCAGCATGATGTATTATCGCCACCCCGGCAACGATCACCTAACGCCTATATCTGTGCCTGTAATTTATACTGGTGGAGAGTGTTGGTCTACTGGCAGGACAACATCTAGCCAAGGTCCAAAGGAAATGTATACGCAGGTTTCAGATATCATTCATCAGCAATTTTCGAATGTAGAACATAACTACAAAGAGTTGACGACCGATATCGTCAATAATATTGCCGCACAATCTAGTTCAAATAAAGTAAGCCACACGACTAGTCTCTACGGCACTATGCATATGAAAATCGCAGGTAGAGTCGATGCACAAAATAAAGTACCGGTGTTGATCGATGGCTTCGATTTGAAGTCTTACGCTAAGTTTCGTAAGAAGCAGCTTGGGATGAATATTTATATCCATGTCTATATTAACAACGAAAATGTCACCATCAAAGGTAAGTATGATGTACGTACCCAGCAGCTTGAGTTAGATCCTTTAATTTCTAGCTTTAAGCCTGTGGTGACGACAAAAGTAGAGCTGCCGTGGATCCTCGATTTGATAGATACCTTGACTCCGGGGATTTTTGACAAGCTTTATACAGAATTTAGCCGTATTGTGATTGATGTGTTTGAATTCTTGGGTGTGGATATGAGCGAAGATATTCCGCAGGTCATTAAACACAACGCCCAGTTAATCAATTCAGGTGTTGTTCCGCTTAAAGGCTTAGATACCTTAAGACCTGGTGATACTGCGAATTTAGAAATGGAAGTAACGCGTGGGCATTTGCGGATTAAAGATGGCCGCACTAGCTTTTATGTATTTGCTATACCTATGTTGCCGTAAGGCGTAAGCCGAACGCAATCGATTGCGTTCGGCACACAAGTTTAGTGTTTTAAATTCGCCGCAAAATGGCTTTCAAACTTTGCAATTTTAGGAGCAATCATCACACTGCAATAGCCTTGGTTTGGGTTTTCAGTGTAATAATCTTGGTGATAGTGCTCAGCAGGATAAAATTCAGGCGCTGGGCTAACTTCAGTCACTATTTTTTCACTTAACTGGCTTTGAAGCTGCGCAATACAATCTTGAGTTTGCTGCTGTTGCTGCTGGTCATGATAAAACACTACACTGCGGTACTGAGTACCAATGTCATTGCCTTGGCGATTCAACTGCGTTGGGTCATGCAGGGTAAAAAACATATTAAGCAAAGTATCAAAGCTGACAATATCGGCATCAAATTGCAGTTGGACTACCTCAGCATGACCACTGTCTCCCCGACATATCATTTGATAGGTGGGATTATCTGTGTGGCCACCTGCGTAACCTGACTGCACTGACTCAACACCATTGACGCGGCGAAATGCCGCATCAATACACCAAAAACAACCACCACCAAAAGTTGCGGTTTGTAAAGTTGCCATTATACCTCCTGCTCAGGATGTTGTTTCGACTGCTCCTCAAGACGTTTTGTCGTCTCTTCTGGAGATTGCGTCTGCTTAGCTAGTAAAGTATAGGCGGTTGGGATAACAAACAAGGTTAAAATGGTGGCAACACTGACACCGGCAAAAATCACGACACCGATCACCATGCGGCTTTCGAACCCAGGGCCTGTTGCAAACACAAGCGGGATAGAGCTCATCACGGTTGTTAGCGAGGTCATAATAATAGGTCTTAATCGCTGCGCAGCAGCATCAACAATGGCTTGTTCGAAGGCAATGCCTTTGTCACGCAATTGGTTAGCAAATTCCACGATTAAGATACCGTTTTTGGCGCTAAGGCCAATCAACATGACAATACCAATTTGGCTATAAATGTTTAGCGTGCTGTCGGTGATAAATAATCCATACATCGCACCGACTAAGCCCAGCGGTACGGTGAGCATGATAACCAGTGGATGGACAAAGCTTTCAAACTGTGCGGCTAATACTAAGAAAGTAACGGTTAGCGCCAGAATAAACACATAGGTCATCGCTGATGCACCTTCATAAAACAGCTGTGACTCGCCTTTGTAGTCGATGGCACCGTCGATATCATTCTCTTCGGCGGCAACTTTATTTAAAAAGTCGAGCGCTTGCTCCAGTGTATAGTCGCCAGCGAGGTTTGCCGTGATAGTGATTGCGCGCATACGGTTGTAGCGGTTTAATCGAGAAGCTGTGGCTTCTTCTTTTATGGTGATCAAACTGTCTAATGGCACAAGCTCATCGCTACGAGATTTCACATAAATATCAGAAATATTATCTGGGGCAGAGAAGTCGGCTTTGGTGCCTTTTAAGATCACATCGTATTCTTCACCGCGGTCAATAAAGGTGGTAACACGACGTTGTCCCAACATGGTTTCTAGCGTTTGGCCGATGGCACTTACCGACACGCCTAAATCTGCGGCTTTGGTTTTATCAATGCTTATCAAAAACTGTGGGAAGGTTTCTTTGTAATCGTGATCGAGGCGAACCAGTCCTTTATTTTCTCGTGCGCGTTCTAGGATGCGATCACGCCATGCGGCCAATTCGTCATAGTCGTTGCCTTGTAGTACAAACTCAATGGGGCGTGAGTTACCGCCGCCGCCAATACCACGGCGCATAATAGCAAAGGCGCGAATATCTGTAACATCTTGCATTTTACCGCTGATCTCATCCATGACTTCCCAAGTAGAGCGTTTTCGCTCATCCCAGTCTGGCATGCCGATAATAGCAACACCGCCTTGACCACCCCAACCAGGTACCCGAATTAGCACGCGGCTAAGTTCCTCTGAGTCTACATAAGGAAGTAGGCGCTCTTCAATTTTTGCCATATTTTGCGAGTTGTTTTCGTAGCTTGCCCCTTCAGGACCATTCATCATAACGAAGAAAGTACCGCGGTCTTCTTTTGGTGTCAGTTCAGACGGGATCTGTTTAAACAGGCTATAGCTGGTAAAACCCGCTAGTGCCAACATCACGATCAGGCTGTATTTGCGCGATAAGTTGTCTTGTAAAACACGGCGATACCCTTGTTCTAGTCGAGTAAATTGACGGTCCATCCACTGACTAAAGCGGTTTTCTTTATTACTAGGTTTTAATACTTTGGAGCAAAGGGCTGGAGACAAGGTCAACGCGGTAATACTGGAGAACAGCACCGCAGCACTTACTGCAAAGGCAAACTCGGTAAATAGGGCACCAATACGACCATCCATAAAGACCAAAGGAATAAATACGGCAACCAAAACCAGCGTTGTGGCAATGATGGCAAAGCCTACTTCACGTGCGCCACGGTATGCCGCCAGTAACTTGGGTTCGCCAAGCTCGATACGGCGATAGATATTTTCCAGCATCACAATGGCGTCATCGACCACAAGGCCGATGGCAAGCACAAGTGCAAGCAGCGTCAGCAAGTTGATAGAATACCCCATGGCCAGCAAGAACATAAAGGTTGCAACTAAGGCTACCGGCACGGTAACAGCAGGGATCAGCGTAGCGCGGATATTGCCAAGGAAGATGTAGATAACGAGTACCACCAACGCCATGGCAATCGCAAGTGTGCTGTATACTTCCGCAATGGACTCACGAATAAAAATAGAAGAATCGTAGCTGTCTTCTATGGTGGTGCCTTGAGGCAGATTGCGTTTTATTTTTTCAAGCTCTTTGCGGGCGTTGTCGACCACTTCTAGCGTATTGGCTTTGGCTTGCTTGACAACGCCAAGGCCAATCATATTTTTACCATTACCACGGAAGGTACTTTCGTCGTCAGCGGCTTCAAGTACCACCTGCGCGACTTCACCAAGTCGCACCAAATAACCTTGTTCACCACGCTTAATTACTAGGTTGTCAAAGTCTTCTTGAGTCTTATAGCTTCTGGCAATACGAACAGAAAAATCACGGTCAACGGATTCTATTTCGCCAGCGGGTAATTCTACGTTTTCTCTGCGTAGCACTTGTTCAATATCACTGCTTGTGACTCCACGAGCGGCCATCGCCTTTCGGTCTAGCCAAATCTTCATGGCGTATTGACGTTCACCGCCAATACGTACATTCGATACGCCATCAACAACCGCCAGACGGTCAACGATAAAGCGCTGGGCGTAGTCTGAAAGCTGCAAGGTATCCATGGTTTCGCTGTTGAGTACAAACCAAGCGATAGGGCTTTCGTCGCTGTTTGATTTCGATACTTCAGGCGGCCTAACTTGCTCTGGCAACCTATCCAGCGCTCGAGAAACGCGCTCACGCACATCATTTGCAGCAGCGTCGATGTCGCGATCGATATTAAATTCGATAGTGATATTGGAACTACCATTGCGGCTACTGGAATTTATGCTTTTGATCCCTTCGATCCCCGAAATCCGGTTTTCTAATACTTGGGTGATCTTGGTTTCTACTACTTCCGCTGATGCGCCTGTGTAGTTAGTGCTTACACTGACTATTGGGGTTTCAATATCAGGATATTCGCGCAGCGGTAGCATAGTAAATGCCACTAAGCCAAAGGTCAGCAGCAGTAAGTTAATAACGATCGCGAAGATCGGGCGCTTTACCGCCGTATCAGTGATTCTCACGTCGCCTTACCCCTTTATTTCAACTTTTGAGCCTGAGCGGATCTTCAGGGTGCCTTCCGTGATCACCTGTTGTCCCTCTGTAAGCCCCTCATCGATAGCTACCCAGCCGCTAAAGCGAGTTTGCAGGTGCACTTCACGTTGTTGCGCTTTACCTTGGTCGTCAATGACAAATACAAAATGCTTATCTTGTCTTGGTATGATGCTTTTTTCTGGCACCACAAGGGCTTGTAATCGAGCCAGTTCCAATCCCATGTGTAGTAGCATACCTGGGCGGAGTTTATGGTCTAGATTGGTGAAACTTGCTGTCACTCGTACCGAGCGCGTTTGTTCATTAATACGCGGGTCAATATGGGAGACCTTACCGGTAAATAGTTGCTCTGGGTAAGCTTCGCTTTGTGCATTCACTTGCATACCAAGCTGTAGTTGCGCTAGGTATTTTTCTGGTACCTGAAAATCCACTTTGATGATGCTAATGTCATCGAGTGTGGTGATCACAGTATTGTTGTTTACGAAGCTACCGATAGAGATATTTCGAGTACCCAATAATCCATCGAATGGCGCATAAATGGTCATCTCGGCGAGTTTTGTTTTGGTGGCTTCCAATTGTGCCGTTAAGGTGTCAACCTTTGCTGATTGTGCTTCTAATTGAGAGCGAGCCGCCGATTGAGTTTTTGCGAGGTCTTTAAGGCGGTTTAGTTGTCTAATTTCTTCCTTTAGTGTCACTTTCAGCGCTTCGATATCGAGCTTCTCTTCGGCATCGCGCAACTGGACTAGCTTGTCACCTTTTTTTACTACGTCTCCGTCATCGAAAAAGAGGGCTGCCACATAGTCGCTTTGGACGCTACTCACGTTGATTGCTTGATTTGCTCTGGCGGAACCAATAGAGTGAACAGCAATAATACGCTCCTCTTTAGTTACGGTATGAGCTTGAACGGAGGTTACGGGTGCTGAGTTGCCACTCATTTTGCCTTCCGAGGCTGGTAAATATAAATAGCCGCTGATGACGACTAGCACTACAATGATAAAAGGAAACAGTGCTTTTCCTGATTGATGACGCATAAAAGTGACCCAGATTATAATTTGTCTCTAGTTTACAAAATTAAAGGCTAACAAAGTCGACGGCATATCCTGTAAATTTGTGCATTAAACGAAAATGTAATTCAATTTAAGTGTTTGTACCTAAATTAAATATTATGAAACGCAGCCATTCATGTAAACGATGCATCACAATACGTAAATTAGTCGCATGGGCGATCATCATGTATATCTTCTATGTCTGGTATACCCATGCTTGAAGCAAAACTACGTGCAACCGCTGATCGCAATGGCGTTGAATTTATGCTGGTTGGCGCAATTGGTTTGATTGTTATCATGCTTTTTGTCAATTTGCGTGGTACTGCTATTACTATTGTAGAAATATTTCTTGCCAGCGCCATGTTAGTGGCTATTTTTGTTGGCTTTCTCAAAAGTCAGCAACCATATTTTAGTTTATACTTTACAGAACAAGAGTTTAGGTATGTGCATAAATATGGAGCTTGGCCGCTATCCATTGTAAACTTCCACTCCAGCGGCATTCCCAAAGTTCAACAAGGTGTTGAAACACTTGAGTTAAATGCAGTTGGTATTAAACTTAATGATATTGATGCGTTTTTATTAAATTTAACACCTCGACTTGCGGGTAAATTATTGATCGAGCAGCGGCATATTTTTTTACAAGCTGTTAAAATGCATTGCGAAAATGGCAACTGCCCATCTGAATGGTTGATAGAAGAAACCGTTTTTCGCTCCAAGGCGGGAAAAGAATATACTGGTTTAATGGCAATGTTTGCAAACCGGATGGATAATTTAAAGACAGTGACGGGATATGATTTATTGATCCCCGCGACTGCCTTAGACAGGGATATTTGGCAATTTTCAGTCATGTTAAACCGCTGGAAACTTAACCCTAAAGAGGTGGTAAAAGCATTGTTAGAAGAACAAACCACCTACTGAAGATGTAACAGGATACACCAATATGAGCTTAGAAACGGCCTATATTAAAAGTGGGCGTAATACCATTATTCACAAAGAGAAGAAGTTAGATCTTGTGATTGTAAATGGTGAAGCACACCCAAAAATCAAGGTGACTGCAAACGGCTTGGTGCCTTTTAAGGAAGAGCTGCCGAGAAATCGAAGAGAGGCTAAAGAGCGTTATTTAGAAGTCGTCCACGTTTCGAGTATTGATGTGTTTGGTGAAGTGAAGCGGTTGTTATTTATTCAGGCTTTAGATGGTCGAGAATACAAAGTAGATTATAGTAAAGTTGGCACTAAGTTGTTTGTGCGGATACATCAAGAAAGTTATCTATAATTCATAAGGAAGAATATGAATGCATTCAAGGGAAGTTGGGTTGTACTTGCACTAATATTAACAGGTTGTGGTGGAGGCTCTGGGAGTGATGAACCGAGTCAAGTCAGTGCGTCGGTTAATGCGGGTGCTGATATCCAAGTGACCGAAAAAACAGAAGTCACCTTGAATGCTCAAGCATCACCTGCTGGCGGCACCTTTAACTGGCAGGTTATCTCTGGTGCAAACGTCAGTGAATTTCCAATTACGGAGCAACAAGCCGCTTTTGTTGCACCGGATATCAAAGCCGATGTCAATTTACTTATTCAGGTTGACTATGTTGCGCCTGATGGCAGTCTTGCAAGCGACCAAGTGACGGTTGCTATCAAATCTAACAACCAATTACCTATACCAAGTATCAGCCAAACTGCACCGGAAACACTACCAGCCAAATATAAAGATACTATTGTCCTCAGTGGCGCAGGCTCCTCCGATCCAGACGAAAATGGCCAAGTGGTTGCTTATCAATGGCAACAAGTGAGTGGTCCCACAACAATACAGCCAATTGGTTTGAATACAGCTACTTTATCTTTTGTCCACCCATTATTGGCTACCTCTCAGGCGTCAATCTGGCAGTTGACGGTTACCGATGATGAAGGCGGACAAGCCAGTACCCAGTTTACCCTCGGGCTACTTGAGAATTCGGATGTAGTAGTGGCGGATGCTGGGAGCGACCAGCAAGTGCAAGAGTTTGATGAGGTCACGCTTGATGGTTCAAACAGTGATACGGTATCTGGTCAGAAACAGTGTGTATGGCGGCAAGTGACGTCTGGCACTCAGGTAGCATTAAGTTCTGTTACCGGGTGTTCAACAACTTTTAACGCACCAGATCAAAATATTTTGTCGCAAGTGGAATTTGAGCTGACCGTTACTGACTCACAAAACCGTTCAGCTACCGACACCGTGCGCATTGATATCGAGAAAAAGCCATTAGGTAAACTAAACGACAGTGGCCAAACCTCGTGTTTTAACAATACGGATGTGATCACCTGTAGTATGACGCAGTTTACGGCTCAAGATGCACAGCGTGGGCGTGATAATTTTGCCACTCAGGTGGCGAAAGAAGGCAGTGGTCGAGCAGGTTTTGACTTTACCAAACTAAATCGCTTTGCGGATGAACTGCCTGATGACGCTACCGACTTTGCTTGCGTTCGTGATAACGTCACGGGACTTATTTGGGAAGTAAAAGAAGCGAGTTCGGGTACATTACCAAACACTTCTTCTCGCAACGCACAAAATAGTTATACCTGGTATGTTGAGGTAGATGGAGCGATTGCCGAGGGGAGTGTGCAGGCCGCAGCAAATACAACCTGCCCGCAGGATAGTCACTGTGGTATTCAAGCTTTGATTGATGAAGTAAATAACCCTGCCGTTGGAGAGCAAAGTTACTGTGGTGGTAACAATTGGCGCTTACCAACTTATATGGAACTACTTGGACTACTAGATTACGGCAGTGCAGGTACTGCGGTGATAGATGAAGCGCTTTTCCCTAACTTACCTAGCACAACAACACTTGGTCATCGCTATTACTGGACCTTGCAGTCGAGTTTAGATGGTACCGGTGGCACGCTGAGAAGGGCTTATGTTATCGACATGGATACGGGCAATGATTTTGCAGTAGAAAAGTCTAGCAGCGCATTTGTTAGGTTGGTTAGGAATCCTTAGGGAGCGTGGTATGAAAATTATTACAACTATACTATTTACTCTGTCATTCACGGCTGTTTGCCAAGCGCAAACTTGCGTTGGTACTGGCTCCAATACCAGCCGTTATACGATAAATAGCAACGGTACAGTGCTGGATAGCCAAACGGGATTAATGTGGCAGCGCTGCAACTTTGGGCAAAGTTACAACGCGACTTCTCAAAGCTGTGAAGACAATGCTCAGCAACTTACTTGGCAGCAGGCATTGGTGGTTGCCAACGAAGACCAATTTGCAGGGTTTACAGACTGGCAAGTACCTAACGTTAAAGAGCTTGCCAGTATTGTGTATCACGAGTGTGTGACTCCAGCGATAAACATAACGGTATTTCCAACGACCAAAAGTAATAATTACTGGTCTGCGACGACCCAGACTAGTCAACCTCAGTTTGCTTGGGTGTATCAGTTTGCTGATGGTAAAAATAATCCAACCATTAAAACTGCGGATGCCTTTGTCAGGTTAGTGAGATACTATCAATAGCCCTTAGTTAGTGGTATTGCTACTGCCTTTAATGCTGACGGGTATGGATCTCTAATATTGCCAGTAAGACATAGCTTGTTACTTTCATCCGTCTAAAATGGCTTTGGGATTGTTTGATCTTTTGGTACTCTCCTGAAGCACCCCTTTCCCGTCTTACGTTCTGCACACAGGAGGCCATATGAATCGATTACTCAGCGCGATAGCCTTGTCTTGTGCCGTATTGGCGTCTTCCGTACATGCAAAAAATAAGTGCGATGTTGAACTTGGGCATGGTCTTATCATCACCGACAACGAAATTCGTATCGTTGATGATGGTCAGACTCGAATCCAAATCAACAATGATAGTCAGCTCTTTATTCTAGGTCGCTGGATTGAGTTAGATCCGGAAGGGAAGAGAGTTGTGCGCGAGTACTCTTTAGGAATACGGGATACCGTTCCTGAGCTGGTAAATCTGGCAACCGATGGCGTCAACCTCGGATTGAGTGCGATTGAGCAGGTGGTTGAGGGGATGTCCGACAAAGAGCCCGAAGTGCTCAAAACGCAGTTGCAATACGTTGAACGTGCGCTGATGGATAAGTTTAAGCGTGGAGATGATTTCTTTTTTATCGCACCACAGTCACTTTCTAAAATTGATGATTTTTTTACTAAAGAGATCAGCCAAAAAATTCACTCTGCTGTTCATGGTTCGTTGGGCTCTATTTTAGTCTCTTTGGGGGATGCATTTAAATCTCGCGAAGGGAATATCGAAGATCGCATTAACGATATGGGACAACGCATGGAGATTATTTCGAAAGAGATAGATAAATCGCTGCAGAAAAAGGCCCATCAATTAGAAGAAAAAGCGGCAGAATATTGCGAGTGCTTAAACACCTTAGATCAAACGGAAGAAAAACTACAGCGCATAGTACCTGAGCTAGTTGCTTACGATCTCGTCCAGATCCGCTCATAGTCCATAGCAACTTTTGGCATTGTCTCGGCTGAGTTTATGCCAAGTTGACGATATGCCTATCACGTCTAAATAATCCTGCCATATTTGCCAATAGCTTTTTTGCATAAGAGAAACCGGATAATTCGAACCTAGCATTAGGCTCTCTTCTCCTGCATGTGTGATTAAGTGAGTAAGCCACTCAGAGAGTGTGAGTGGGTTTGCTAACATTTCGTGGCCAGAGCACTTGATCATGACATTATTAAGCGCTCCAATGCGCCTTAATATATCTGTACAAGGACTGTTAGCGTCAATAAACCCTGCATGGTTAAATACGATTTTAAGGTCAGCTTTTTGTTCTGCAAGTTGTAATAAAAGGTCGACTTTTTCGCTTTGTTTAAATTCTAATTGCGCCTCAAAATGTAGTCCATGCTCGGCAAGACAGGTGAGATTTTCGAGCACGAAAGGCGCGGATAAACGTTGGCTGTCACAGCCTTCGGTGATGTCTCTTATCGCCACGAGGTGAGGATGTGCTAACTGTGCTATGGCTGCGCTAAATTGCTCAGGCGTTGCGTTAATAGGGGCGTAACCGACGGCTTTAAAAGGAAAGCTGCATAGTTCCTGATTTAACCAATGTAATTCGTTGATGGGATTGTGATTATCAAAACCGGCTTCCACATGCACCAAGGCTTCGAGTGTAAACTGTGCATGTTGGGGAAGACTAGTAAGGGTATGATTCTGCCTTATTTTTTCCAGATTAGGCCAAGCGGGCGGGTTGTGTTTGAGCCAAGAATATTGTCCTAACGCTAAATCGAAAAAGTGTAGGTGGCTATCAATAACTCTCAGACTCATCACGCATTCCTTTTTTACTGTGCAGTATAACCGCCATCAATGCTTTGTAGGCTACCTGTGATAAAGCTCGCATCCTCACTTAGCAAGAAAGCAACCAGCGCTGCAACCTCTTGCGGTTGCCCTAATCTACCCAATGGTTGCAACTGGGCTTCTTCTGCAACGATTTCTGCTTTATCAGCGCCGCTGCGCGCGCAGTAACTATCAATGGCATGATGGAATAACGGAGTTTCAATTGTGCCAGGGCACACTGCATTCGCGCGAATGTTAAATTTGGCGTAATCCAATGCTGTGGTTTTCGCCATCGAAGCAAGCGCACATTTAGACAGGTTGTAAGCGAAGGAGTTAGGTTTACCAATAACTGCCTGATCCGAAGACATCAATACGATGCTACCGCTACCTTGTGATTTCATGCTTGGTAATACGGCTTGAATGGCAGCGTAAGCGCCTTTCACATTCAATGCAAAAAGGGCATCAAATGTGGCTTCGTCGGTATCTTCGATCGTGGCACTCAGATGTTTCCCTGCGTTTGAAACGAGTGCATCTATTTTCCCTGTTTCTGCGACTATATCTGCAATTGTTGCTTTTACATCGGCGACTTTACTGACGTCACAATGGCGAAAAATCCCTTGTTCACTGGGCTGAATATCGAGGTTATAAACTGTGTATTGTTGCGATAGCAGCTTGTTGACAATGGCGGCGCCAATGCCAAAGCTGCCACCGGTAACGATGGCAACTTGGTTCATCATTAGTGTCCGCAGCCGCCAGCAGCGTGTACGTGACCATGTGAAATTTCTTCTGCGGTTGCTTCGCGTACAGAAAGGATCTCAACATCAAACGTTAGCGTTTTGCCTGCGAATGGGTGGTTTAAGTCACAATCCGCATTGAAGCGTCCTACTTTTACTACCTTAACCTGATGACGACCTTGGTTTGAATCGACAATAGCAGTCATGCCTGGCTTCCAAACTTTGCTGTCACCAAGACCTTGAAGGTGCTTAATAGGAATGCGCTGTACTAGACCTTCTTGATATTCGCCATAAGCTTGCTCTGGCGTTAAGGTTACCGTAAAGCTATCGCCACCGGTTTTACCTTCAAGTTCACTTTCAAGACCAGGTAGCATGCCTTCAGTACCGTGCAGGTAGTTTAGTGGCTCGCCTTCTTTGCTTGATTCGATTTGGCTGTCACCTTCGTGAAGTGTGTAGTGAAACTCTACCACTGTGTTCTTTGCAATTTGCATAAGTAAACCTTAAATAAATAGTGTTCGGTGACGCCATTTAGCATCCACCTGTAAAGCGTGTAGTTTACGTGAGTGCGCTTCTTGGACGCAAGTCTATCCCTTTAATTTGGGCTCTCACTTTGCTTTGGCTTGCCATGGCGCAGTATTGATTGGAGCGCTTCAATGCTAGAGATTGAGGAGCTAGCTGGTTGAGTCTTATTGCTTTTTGGTGCAGCAGGAGCTGGTAAAAACACCATTAACACTTTGCCAGGTTTTAATAGACTCTGCGCCGTGAGTGAATTCCAATTTAATAAATCTTTTACCGCGACCTTGTAGTGACGGCTGATAGTCCACAATGACTCGCCTTGTTTTATGGTGTGGTGATGTTCCACTTGAGGTATGGGCTTGGCTTTTATTTCTTTAATATAAGGGCTTACGTCATAGTCGATGAGTAAGTCTAACTGCTCATTACTCTCGGAAACTAATAGCTTTTCGCCAACTCGGATCAAATCAGAGCGCTTATTGTTCAGCGCTTTTAGTGCACTAACACTCATCCCCGCATTTATTGCGATGCGGTAGAGTGTGTCGTTAGCTTTGACTGTGTAGCCTTGGCTGAAGTTTTCCCTGAAAAATGCACTTTCCAATAATGCTTGCTCGGATAATGGCAATAACACTTTGTGTGGACCGTTTGGAGAGCTTCTATGTTTTAAGATCCCTTGATTGAGTGCGTATAGTTGACGCTTTTTGATACCACTGAGTTTAGCCAGTTGATTGACGTCAAATTGCTGTCCAATATCAAGTATCGACGTAGTGGCCTTGTTGGGCAAACTTGGTATCTTAAAACCCTTGGGTGAGGTTTTTAGTAAGTGGCTGAGCGCTAAGAGTTTGGGCACGTAGTCTGCGGTTTCTTTTGGTAATGTTAAGTGCCAAAAGTGGGTCGACTTTCCTGCTTTTCTATTTTTTGCGATGGCTTTTTTGACGCGCCCTTCACCACTATTGTAGGCTGCAAGCGCGTGTAGCCAGTCGCCATCAAAGCGTTCATGCAAATACAGCAAATAATCAAGCGCGGCGTCAGTCGATGCTAACACATCCTGTCGACCGTCATACCATTCGTCTTTCTTGATGCCGAAATGGTAGGCAGTGGCATCCACTAACTGCCAAACTCCAACAGCATTTTGTTGCGATTTGGCCTTTGGTCTAAAGTCACTTTCGACAAAAGGAAGTAATGCGATTTCAACAGGAAGACCTTTGCGCTCTACCTTTTTTACTACGTGATAAAAGTAGGGGGCGGCGCGCTTATTTACCACATTGAGATAATTAGGCTGTGATAAATACCATTTTATGCGCTTATCAAGCCTTGGGTGAGATGCAGTATTAAAACTGAGCTTTTGGCGTATGTGTTGCCATAAATCATCGTCTCTGAGGGGGGCTTTAACGGTAGTGGCTTTGGGTGGTTTTACCTCAACTATAGCTGGAGGCATGACTGGCTTTTCTACGGGCACTTGCGTGAGAGCCGACAAAATGGCTTGCCTACTCACTTGTGGACTGCTACTGCTTTTACACCCAGAGAGCATGGTTAATAATATTAACCCGCTTAGCTGTATTAATACTCTGTTCATCCTTTAACTATACCGAGAGGTTAAGTTTTATTCAAAATTTCTTTGCTGCTGAAAGTGTTGCCACTGTAATAACGCGCGTTGCTGCATGTGTTTATTTGGATATAGAATGCTTATCTTTTCAACCACTTGTTGACTATCTTGTAACGCTAATAAAGCCAAAAATTGTGCTGGAGTGCTCAGCATTTCAGGACGATAGGGTTTTCCTGTTGCAGGTAATATCCAATCAAGTGCATAGCGATTAAAGCGAGCAATAGTTTGCTGCCACTGTGTAGTATGCGGTAAATGCGCAAGTGGGATCTGATCCACGCTATAACCTGCTATCAAGCCTTGATATTTTGGCAGATAAACACTGATGTCATGACCGCTAAAGCCCGTGACTTGAGTAAGCTCAACCACTACACCTCCTAGCTCCACGGTTTTAGGCGCGTTATCAATGGCTTTACTTGATGGCGCTTGTGTGGCGAGCTTGGACCACGTTGCAATCCTACTTTTTGCCAGTGCAAGTTTGGTTTGCCACTTCGTTCGTTCACTTGGTTCTAGAGACGCGATACGATTTTCACTAAGCATGACGCTTTGGTTAAAAAGCTCAAGCTGTGCGTGAAAGGCAGTCGTCAATGCGTTGGCTGATGTTGCCGTTGGGCTTAGCCATTGTAAATTTGGATAAGCATGCTTGAGTAGCACTATGCTGGTGTCTTGTTTGATATCGGCATGCAAAGAGATTACGTAACAAAGCGGAACGGTGAGGCGCTTTTCTAATTCGTGGATCAAGGCCTCTGTGGTGACAAGATCGCCATGTATGGATGCCAACAGTGCACACTGTTTGCCGATAACTAAAGCTTGATTGGGCTGTAAAGCGCTATCTTTTCCTTTGATAAAATAAACCGCGTCATTGATTTTATGGAACTGATTAGCATTGGCGGCAGTACTTTGAAAACTCGCCGCCAATAGAATGAGACCCCAAACTAGAGAGATGCTACATAAGATAGGGTTGCTCCAGTATGTCGGCATTATTCGCCTGCAGGCAGCACTAACTTGTCGATGAGCGTGGAAACGAACTCTGCGTCTTGCTGTTGCTTTGCTTCCAATGCTTGTAAATCATGACAAAGGTGTAAGGCTGCGAGTAGTAACGCATTGTGATCATTGCGAACGGTTGAGCGTTTACGCATTTCTTCTACACGTCGGTCTAAAAGCGCTACGGCGTTATGCAGCGCTTCTTCTTGATCTGGCGCACATGCAAATTGATGTGACTTGCCAAGTAACGTTACTGTTACTTGGTTATTCTGCTCAGACATTAGCTAGCCTGTTGAGTTTGCAACTTATCAAGTAGGCCAGATAAAGATGAACTAAATTCTTTTTGCTTTTCTTCGCTTTCTAGCATTTCAAGCTGTAGGGTTTCATTTTCATCGATGAGTTTTTGATTTTGTTCTTTCAGTGCCGAAACTTCCGATTTTAACTGGTTATTTTGGCTCAAAAGTTGGTCAATCAACTGGTCGAGTTTTTGGAGATCTTGGTTATTCATAAATGCGCTCATATGACTGTGATTTGTCATGCAAATGTAAAACAAAGCGGCTAAGGATGCTAGTGTTTACGCGACTTTCTGCTGATTTTTCTCAACTTTTAAGAGATAATGCCGATATTGGAATATTTTGTTCAGAAGTGATTCAGTCTAAAGTTAAAAATTGATGAATCATTGCTCAAATTTAGCTCAGGTTTATTTCACCTGTGTTGTTATTATTTTTATCAAGGCGGGGTTATGCTCAGTTACCGACATTCTTTTCATGCAGGAAACCCTGCCGATGTGATCAAACATTTAGTATTGGCAGAAGCTTTGTCATACATGGCTAAAAAAGATAAGCCGTACGATTACGTGGATACGCACTCTGGCGCTGGTTTTTTTGAGCTAGCGAGTAGTGATGCACAAAAAACTCAGGAGTATCTGCAAGGCATCGCTAAGCTGTGGGATTATTCTGGATCCGTGTCGGCAATTAGCGATTATGTTGCATTAATCAAATCATTTAACGAAGGCGATAAATTAAGCCATTATCCCGGTTCTCCTAAGGTAGCGGAGCACTTCTTACGTCGTCAGGATAACGGTTGGTTTTTTGAGCTACATCCAAAAGATCTTGAGCTGTTAAAGCAAAATACGGCACATAAAAAGTCACTGCGCGTCACTGGGAGTGACGGTTTTAAAGGGCTATTAGGATTGGTGCCTCCAGCTTCACGCAGAGCCTGCGTGCTAATGGATCCTCCTTATGAGATCAAATCCGATTATGATGTTGCGGTCAAAAGCATCATAAAAGCGCACAAAAAGTTTGATTCCGGCGTCTATATGATCTGGTATCCCGTTGTTGACCGTGAACGCATTGATGCAATGGAGTCGAGCCTGATTGAATCTGGAGTGCGTAATATTCAAGTGTTTGAACTTGCCACCCGCGCAGATACACAAGAACGAGGCATGACGGCTTCTGGTATGATGGTGATCAATCCGCCTTGGACCTTAAAGAAAATCATGGATAAAGTGTTGCCTGAGCTGGTTTCGTTATTGGCTGAGGATGATGGTGCGTTTTACCGCAGCATTCAATTAGTAGAAGAATAGTAAAAATAAACTGCTAAGCTATCTAACCTGAGGTTTGGATAAGGAATGTTCCAACTCATTGTTTCTAAAGAACAGCTTAGTTTTTTCCTTTTCTAGCCAGAGAGTTTTAGGGAAAACACCGCTTCCGCGTCCTGCTCTCGCTAAGGTACCTACATCCTGTAGGCAAGGCGAATTTACGCACCAATAGCTGGCTATTGGAAGTGAATTCAACGCAGTTAGCGCTAAAACTGGCTGCTAGAAAGGCATTAATTATCCGCAGCTCAGGTTATCTAGGGCCTGTTTACCTTTCAAGTTTGTTTTTGCAGCAGTTTGATTGGTATTTGTACAAGGCAGAGCCTGCGTAGCATAGTTATTCTATGTGAGTCAGGCGAGAACACAGTAGAAATGCTAATCAAGCGCTGCCCTTTGGGTTCACCTGAGTGCGCTTTGTTCATTGTTGCTCAACTTTTGCCTAGATTACTAGGCGGCAAGTCGAGCGTCGCGACCAAAACACACTCAGGAGAACAAAAATCAAACAGCAAAGATCAACAGGCCCTAGTCGATAAAGTATTGAAGAGACTTAGCAGTTTATCTTAGGGCCTAGTTATTTCTTAACAAACTTCGTTAAAATAACGATGTTTTGACCTTCTACACGACCTTCAATATGCTCTGGGTTTGAAGGCGAGAGGCGAATGTTACGTACCGCAGTGCCGCGTTTTGCAACTAGGCTACTACCTTTAACATCCAAGTCTTTAATTAAAGTCACTGTGTCACCAGCACTCAGTTTCACCCCGTTACTGTCTAGGTGAACAAGGTCGTCATCCTCTGCAAGTGCTTGATCTGCCCATGCTCGAGTCTCATCTTCTAGATACAGCATGTCTAATGCATCTTGAGCCCAACCATTATCTGGCGCGAGGCGTTTAAGCATACGGTAGGCAACAACCTGAACGGCAGGAACTTGGCTCCACATACTATCGTTTAAACAGTGCCAATGGTTGGCTTCTAAATCCTGCTGACCTTCAACCTGTGGTTTGCACTGGCTACAAAGATAAACACATTTGTCAGAATGCGCCTCGGCGACTGGTGGTACTTCGTATACTTCGAGACCACCCGTTGAGGTGCATAGCTCACATTGATTGTTACTGCGCTCAGCAAGCGCGGCAGCGATAGTCATAATGATTTCCCAAGCTGTAAAAGCGCTATTATACCAAATGCGTCAATTGATGCTCAATTTATGGGAAGAATTTATGCGTATAACTTGATCTATATCCAGAGCAGTGGTTATCTGCCACCTTTTGCGTGCATAGGCAGTTGTGAAATATACTGCTGTTCTATTTTTTCAATTTCACCAGAGTGTTTAAGTTGTGTGATAGCTTGATTTATCCGCTTAAGTAATCCTTGATGCTTAGCTAACAGGCGTAGCTGCAACATCCCTTCTGAATGTAGCTGGTTGAAGCTAAAAGTAATACCAAGTTGTTCTGACCAATATAATGCGGGTAAATCACCAATGATAATATACTCAATCCGCCGTAAGTTTAAGGCCTGAAGTAGTTCCTTTTCGGATGCGAAATCAACTCGCTCGAATAATTGGTCATCATGGTAGTAGTAGCCTCTCACTGTGCCAACTTCGACACCCGCTAGGGTTAGTACTGGAGGTTGAGACTGACGGGTAACAACGTACTCTTTAATAGGTAGAATGGGGTCTGAATAGATAAATCTATCATCTTGCTTTTGCTGTTCGTTCAACCAATCTGGGCTGATAATATCAAAATCAATTTGCTGCTTTTCTAAATAAAAGTTAGTACGTTTAGCTGGGAGAAGTAAGTTTTCGCCTTTGATATTTGCCTTTACCAAAATGGCTTCCACCATTTCGGGTAGGATCCCGGGCGCATCTTCGCTGTGAGTAAAATAAGGGTAAAAGCTTCCCGAGCCACTTAAACTGTATTTTAAGTAGGGGACTTGTTCTGCCTTAGTCAAACCGGCAAAGGCGAATAACCAGACGATCAAAACTTGCTTCATGCACTCATCTTAGCTTAACTTTTCTTAGACAGGCAAGCCGCTGGCGTTCTGTGAATTAAAAGCCTACTCTTTATAAGGACTTAGTTTAATAAGTTGGTAACTTTTGGTTATAAGTGTTGTAAAATAGCGAAACTTTTTTATTGCTCGGGGCGTTACCATATTATACGCTCCATGATACGTGGTTTCCTTTTACTTAATAAAGGATACGAATGTTAATGAGTGGTCCGGTGACTGAAGTACGTAAATCAGCAGTGCAGTATATTGCACGACAGGCCATTTTGCGGCCAGATCAAGAAGTCTTTGCCTATGAGTTGCTTTACAGAGACTCAGATAACAATGCTTTCCCTGTAGGGGTGAGCGATGGGCAAGCGACTGGGCGAATGTTTTTTAACTCCTTAATGTTTATCGGCGTAGACCGTTTGGCCGCGGGACAGCTTGCCTTTATAAACCTATCCGACGAATCCTTGCTGCAGGAATTACCTAGCTTATTAGCGCCACAGAAAATTGTGGTGGAAATCGTTGAGCGCTCTAAAAATATTCCTTCACTGGTGAATACGGTGACTAAGTTAACAGAGAAAGGCTACCGCTTTGCGCTAGATGACTACGATGGCACGTCAAAGTGGGATCCGTTGTTACCACTCATGGAATTCGTCAAAATAGAGGTTGAGCAGCCAATTATAAAAACCAATATGACGGTAAAAAAGCTCAAGCGTCAGTATCCAGATATTAAGGTGATTGTTGAGCGTATCGAATCAAAAGAAGAGTTCGAGATCATCAAATCATCTGGAGCAGACTTTTTCCAAGGTTTCTTTTTCGCCAAGCCTGAAATGCTCAACCATGGCAACGTGGAACCGTCGAA
Organism: Pseudoalteromonas sp. OF5H-5; assembly: GCF_021530695.1. Taxonomy (NCBI): domain Bacteria; kingdom Pseudomonadati; phylum Pseudomonadota; class Gammaproteobacteria; order Alteromonadales; family Pseudoalteromonadaceae; genus Pseudoalteromonas; species Pseudoalteromonas sp. OF5H-5. Next base: position 110,407 of record NZ_JAKGBF010000007.1, on the reverse strand, counting down.
AATGGTGGTGTTTCAGCTGCTACAAGCAACAGCAAGAAAGTCTTTATGCTTCAAAGAAATACAAACTAGAGTAAGTAAAGATCTGAGTTTAACCGCACGACTGCTAAAACTGGCGAACGCGAAAGCCGGTGAAGACAGGTTAGAAATTAAGTCTATCTCTCAGGCCGTAGTGTATTTAGGTGAAGACGCAATTAGGCAGTTTGTTAAAGTACTCGCGTTGAGCGAATTGGGTTCAGATAAACCCAGTGAGCTGACAAGAATGGGGTTAACTCGTGCCAAGTTTGTGGAAACATTTTTGATGCCAGGGGGCGAAGAAATGGCTGAAACCGGCTATTTGCTTGGTCTTATGTCCATCCTTGACGTGATACTTGATGTTGATCTTGCTGTGATAGCAGCAGAATTTTCTCTCGATGATTCGCTTTCCAGCGCGTTACTGAGTTATCAAGGGTTGCTTGGTGGAGCGCTACGTTTAGCATTCGAAATTGAGCGCAATGACTGGCGAGAAGCTGAGCTTATTTTACAAGCCATTCGACCTGCTACACCGACCAATTATCTCTATGATATGGCGCTTTCTAGTCGAGCTTATGCAGATGAAATCCTCTCTATTGTGGCAGGTGATGAACAGTAGCTCTCACCTGTCAATGTGAGAAGGTAAGTAACTTGAGCTGTGGATAATTAGCGCCTTTCTAGCAACCTGTTTCAGTTCTAACGACGTCGAATTCCCTTCCAATAGCCAGCATACTTATCCAAAGCTCAGGTTAAATTGAATACCTATTGTTTTTAAGTAGTTTTGTTCTTGCTCTAAATCTGCTTGAAACAGTGAATGTGATTCGAGCCACTCAGTTGCTATGTGAAGTATCAAGGCGTTATCAACAGCCGTGATGCTGAGCTCTGGAAGTTGGTCTTGTTGACGTTTTTGGTTCACTAAAACGCTGAGACGAAACACAGCCAAAATACGGTTGAAGTGGATTAGCTCTTCTTCGATTAACTCTGTTAACTCTGGCATTTTTATCTTTTTTCGATAAAAGCGTACAAGTGCACTTAGCCTTAATTGCTGGGCTTGAGTAAAGCCTGGAAGTTGACTGTGCCTGACAATATAAGCACCGTGTTTATGCATGCCAGAAGAGTTAATGGCAAGCCCAACTTCGTGGAGTTTTGCCGCCCAACATAACATTTCGACATCATATGAGGATAGTTGCCAGTGCTTTTTTAGTTGAGTGGTAAAAAGTTTGATGGTTTCACAAATATTTTCGGCGTGTTGCTTATCAATATTATAGTGATCACTGAACGTGTTAATTGTGCGAGTTCGAATATCAAACTCGTCGGTTTGATGCATTTCAAACAATAAACCTTCTCGCAATGCATATTCACTAAGGCGCATGCGCTCGAGTCCTAACTGTCTAAACAGTGCTATCAATACAGCAAGGCCGCCAGCAATACTGGTTTTTCGCTCCTCTGGTAGTGCTCTTAAGGAGACGTTGTCTATGTGTCCTGCATCAATAAATAACTGCTTAATTTGCTCCAAAATAGGCAGGGTAATTTCATCGGCTTGAGTGAGTTCGTGAACCATGGCCGCAATCGCTTTAATAGTACCAGAAGTACCTATAACGGTATTCCAGCCGAGTCTTAAGTAGCTTGCGGTAATGCTCTCAATTTGTTGCTCTGCTTTTATTTCTGCTTTTTTGAATCGCTTTGCAGATAGCTTACCATCAGCAAAGTAGGCTTTTTGCATAGTTACGCAGCCCACATTGCGACTACTTAACAGTTTGTGTGTAAGGTGCTGACCAATGACCAGCTCTGTGCTGCCTCCACCGATGTCGATAACCAAACGGTTATGACTATCATGTTCATGGTTGGCGACCCCTTGGTAAATAAGACGAGCTTCTTCTTGACCTGAAATCACATTGATTGGATATGGAAAAACTTGTTTTGCCTTCGCGAGAAAATAATTAAGGTTTTTGCAATTTCGCAGCGTATAGGTTGCTACTACTTGCACGGACTCTTTCGGAAAATCATGTAGTGTCGTCGCAAATTGCGAGAGTGTATCTAATGCTCGGGCGATCGCGTCGTCACTTAAATTAAAATCATCATCAAGGCCCGCGGCCAAGTACACACGCTGCTTTTCTTTATGGAGGAGTTGAAGGCGACCATCTACTTCTCTTGCTACAACAAGGTGAAAACTATTTGAACCTAAGTCCACTGCGGCAATAGAAGGGTAGTCGCGCATATATTCTTCCTCAACGGTTATTCTTTCGCTTCATTTAATTGGTGTAACTCCCATTTTTTTAAATGGTCATAAATCGCGATCTGAGAGCGAATTTTTTTACGGTTACCTCGGCGAACGTACAGATTCTTCTGTTCGGCGTCAATAATTCTGGCTTTGGTGCGATCTTTAAACTGCAGTTCAATAATATCGATAATTAGTTTCTTCAAATGCTCGGCATAAATAGGCGTGCCTACTTCAACTCGGTGGTCGAGGTTACGGGTCATCCAGTCTGCTGACGAAATATACACCTTGGGGTCGCCGTTATTATCGAAAATCATCACTCGCGGGTGTTCTAAGAAACGATCGACGATACTAATGATCTTTATATTATCGCTAAACTGTGCAAGGCCTGGTACAAGGGCACACATACCTCGCACAATGAGGCGGATCTTGACGCCTTTACGTGATGCTTCGTAAAGTTTATCAACGAGCTGCTTGTCAACTAAATTATTGATTTTAATTGTTACTTTTCCTGTTCTCCCTTGCTCTGCATGAGTTATCTCTTCATCGATCAACTCTACAATTCTACTGCGTGCATTGATGGGGGAAATCATCAGGTGTTCGAATTTAAACGGTAGATAACTACTCTCAATAAAGCGAAACACGCTATCGCATTCTTCCGTAATATCGGGGTGTTTGGTAAACAGACTGAAATCAGTATAAATCCGAGCCGTTTTTTCGTGGAAGTTACCCGTTCCTATGTGTGCATATTTGACGATTTTGCCTTTTTCTCTACGGTGAACCACACAAAGCTTACTATGGACCTTAAGCGCTGGTATGCCAATCATGACCTTAATACCGTATTCACTCATGAGTTTTGCCCACTCAATATTATTTTGCTCATCAAAGCGGGCTTTCAATTCAACCATCACGGTGACTTTTTTGCCATTTTTTGCTGCATTGATCAATGAAGCGATCAATCGAGATTGCTTTGCCACACGATAAATGTTGACCTTGATTTGCGTCACTCTGGGGTCAAACGCCGCTTGGCGGATATATTCCAGCATGTGATTAAAGGTATGGTAGGGGTAGTACAGTAAGATATCTTGAACTGAAATTGCGCGAAAGACGCTGCTATATTTTGAAAAGGCTGCACTTTTAAGCGGCGGCAGGGGCTTGTTTTCTAGATAGCCGCGACCAACATTTGGAAAAGAAATAAAATCTCGAAAATTGCGATATCTACCGCCTGGGATCATGGCATCTTGACCTGTCACTCCCAAGCGCTTTTTCATCAGCTTGATCATTTCTTCCGGCATAGATTCTTCATATACCAAGCGCACTGGTTCGGCATATAAGCGCTGTTTGAGACCTTTAGACATGGTATCTAACACGCCTTCTTCAAGCTCATCATCTAAGTTGTATTCAGCGTCACGAGTGAGTTTCATCGAATAGGCGTCAATGCGTTCAAATTTGAAGAAGCTCTTAAACACATCGGCTATAAAAAATCGAATAACGTCATCGAGCAACACAATCGTTTTATGCCGACGAGTTTTTTCTGGCGGCAGTTGGACAAAACGATTCAGGCGATCAGTAGGGACTTCCAAAAAAGCGTGATGCTGCTTTTCACCATTTAGCTCCACAAAAAGGTGGGTCATGGTGTCATTGATATTGTCTGAATAGTCCTTACTTTCGTTAATCATCATTGGCAATAGGTGAGGTAGTACTTGGTCTTTAAAATAGTTGGCTAGCCAATTCTTATGGAAATCCGATAGCGCATCCGGTTGCTTAATATGAATGTGATGCTCATTTAAGTCGATGAGGATCTGGTCATAAATAGCATTAAACTTTTTACCTAGTTCCAACACTTTCTTCTGAATGTCGGCGAGCAGTGCTTCGTCTTCGTCGAAATTCGTTTCAGGAAGGTTATTTAATAAGATACGGCGTTTTACATCTGCAACTCGTACTTGGAAAAACTCGTCTAAATTATTGGAAAATATACCAAGAAAGCGGATCCGCTCGATGATCGGGTTGGTTGGGTCCTTGGCTTCTTGTAAAACACGTTCGTTAAAAGAGAGCCAGCTTAATTCTTTGGCAAAGTACGTGATAGTTTTATGCTCTGGAGATACGGCCTGCATGGTTCTTTCCATAGGTACAGCTTATTTTTACAGCTTAAGCAGGGTGTGTGACATAATTATGACAAACACAACGCGCCTGTCGTGTTTGTCATGTAACTATCATGAGTATAGTGAAGGTTTTAGCTTTCTTCTATGTCCACGATCAAATCACTGGTGATTGACTCGAGTGCTTCAATTACGTTTTCCTTGACCGTGCCTGCAGGTAAAGTCACGGTTGCGAAAGCGCTGAAAATAGGCAGCCCCCAGTTTGGAGCACTACGTTGTTTTGAGGTTAGGTGCGTGATGTTTGCGCCTTTGTGACGAATAACCGTAGCAAGCTCTTGCACAATTCCCGGTCTATCGTTGCCTGTAATGATTAAATTTAATGTGTCTGGCTCATCCTGCACTTGCAAGCTTTCGCCTGATTCAACGCTAACGTCTAAACCAGGCAATTTATGCAATGCATCTTGTATTTCTTGCAAATGTTCTTCTGCAACTTCAACCTGTACGATGCCCGCGAATTGTCCGGCAAGATGGCTTAAGTTACTGGTTAACCAGTTGCCATGGTTAGAAAGAATAGTGGAAGAGATTTCCTCAACGAGACCCGGTCGGTCCTTACCTATAAGTGTTAATATTAACTGCTTCATATCATGTCTCTTTTTTTGTGGCGCCCGTGGGCGAAAAAACGAATTCGGCGCATGATTTAGACTAGTCTAAAAACTTACTTTGTCCAGTGTCTAAAAACACTTAATGTAAAGAAATGCAACGGAATTTTTGTATTTACTCTAGGCTAACAATCAGAGCACTTTTTGAGCCGATTAGTTCCATTATTTTTATAATGAATTTGAAGGCCAAGACCGATTGAAGAAAGTGCAATTGTGTCTCGGGTGTAACACAACTGTCATCTTGATGAAATATAATGCCCCCAATTTTTAAACCAAAGGGTATATTGATGACTTCAAATCCGCAAAAGCCATCCTTTAAAACGGATAGAAGCCGTCTCTTTAAAGACAGGTTTGCACAATTTGGCATTACTTCTGGTGGAGTAATGGTATTAGTCGCACTTTTACTTATCTTCTTCTACTTACTATATGTTGTTCAACCAATCTTTGAATCGGCAAAGGTTGAGAAGCGTATGGATATTCAGCTTACACAAGACAAAACATATTTAGGTGTAGGGGTAGAAGAACAAACGGAAATTGCGTACTTACTCGGCAGCAGAGGTTCGGTAGATTATTACCAGATCAAAGGTGAAAGCGCCGGTAAATTACTAGATACATTGGATGTTGAACTTGACGGTAATATTACAGCATTTGCAGAAAGTGCGCCTTTCTTAGGGCAATATGCATTTGGTCTGGATAACGGTCAGGTACAACTGGTGAAGCCGATGTTCACGGTAAGCTTTCCGGGAAATCAACGTGTCTTAACTCCTCGCTTAAGTTATCCACTTAATGCGAAGCAACTGATTGTTGATGAACAAGGGCAAGCAATTCGTAAATTCGCCTTTAGTCACTTCGAAGACAAAACCGCTGTTGTTGCACAGACTGCGGATAAACGTGTGATTTTTGCCTCCTTTGTTGCAGAAGAAAACATGTTTACTGGAGAGGTTGAATGGGCGGTTGAGCGTACCGAGCTAGATATTGATGGTCGCGTTGATGAGTTACTTATTTCTCCAGACACATCGCGCACATTTGTTCGCTCAGCAAATCAAGTTTACGTCTTTGATTCTCGCTATGCTTCTGAAGTTGAGTTATTCCAGTTGCTTGCTGCAAATGAAGAAAATGCCAACTTGGTCGATATGAACCTACTAGCGGGCGCCAACTCATTAATGCTTGCTAACGACAACGGTGAGGTTTCACAGTGGTTTGAAGTCAATACCGATGATGGACGCCAGTTTGCTAAAATCCGCTCTTTTGAGACGCCAAAGAGCAAACAGGTCAAACTATTTAGTGAATATTATCGTCGTACTTTCTTCACGACTAATGAAAATGGTCAATTAGGTCTATATTACACCACCAGTGAAGCGCACTTATGGCAAGGTAAAATCACAGATAAAGCTGTACAAAAGTTTGCGGTAGCACCACGTGCTAATGCGGCTTTGTTACTCGCCGATGATACGTTAACGGTGGTAGAACTACACAATGAACACCCGGAAGTAACTTGGTCTGCTTTGTGGCAAGAAGTGTGGTACGAAGGGTATCCTGAGCCTGCTTACACTTGGCAATCAACCTCTGCGAGTGATGACTTTGAGTCGAAATTCTCATTAGTGCCTATTTCATTTGGTACCATTAAAGCGGCGCTTTATGCCATGTTGTTTGCTGTTCCTATTGCATTAGCGTCAGCAATCTACACCGCCTATTTCATGTCGAGTGAATTACGCCGTGTGGTGAAACCAACAGTCGAGATAATGGAAGCACTACCAACGGTTATCTTGGGCTTCTTGGCGGGCCTTTGGCTTGCTCCTTTAATTGAAACGCATCTACCTGCCGTGGTCGCTTTATTGGTGCTATTGCCAATCGCGATGATAGCAACGGCATTTGGCTGGACTAAGTTACCTGCAAAAGTGAGACACGTTGTGCCTGAAGGCTGGCATTCAATCTTACTGATCCCTGTTGTGCTTATCGTAGGCTGGATTTCATTTGCCATGAGCGCTGGTATTGAGTCTTGGTTGTTTGGCGGTAATGTGCGTCAGTATCTAACCAATGAGTTAGGTCTAACATTTGACCAGCGTAACTCGCTAGTCGTGGGTATCGCGATGGGTTTTGCGGTTATTCCTACAATCTTTTCTATTGCAGAAGACGCGGTATTTAGCGTACCTAAGCACCTTTCTAATGGCTCATTAGCACTCGGTGCCACGCAGTGGCAGACTTTGGTTCGTGTTGTATTACTAACAGCAAGTCCTGGTATCTTCTCTGCGGTAATGATGGGTCTTGGCCGCGCCGTAGGGGAAACCATGATTGTATTGATGGCAACCGGTAACACGCCAATCATGGACTGGAGTATCTTCCAAGGTATGCGTACGCTTGCTGCAAACATTGCGGTGGAAATGCCGGAGTCTGAAGTTGGCAGCTCTCACTATCGCATCCTGTTCCTAGCTGCCTTTGTATTGTTTATTTTTACTTTCGTATTTAACACCGTTGCTGAGTTTGTTCGCCAGCAGCTGCGTGAAAAGTACAGCTCAATGTAATTGGAGTGACATGACATGGTAAAACAGTGGTTTAAGTCAGGTTCTCCGTGGATCTGGATGACAGGTGGCGCGGTCAGTATTAGTTTGATTTCAGTAATTGGACTACTTGCGATGATAGCGTGGAAAGGACTGAGCTTCTTTTGGCCATCAGAAGTTGTAGAAATGCATCTCGACGGTTCTGTTGCTAAGCAGACTGTTATTGGTGAAATATACGATCGTGAGATGGTACCAAAGTCTCGCCTTGAAGCGGCTGGATTCGACCTTTCAGGCTACAACAGCGAGCAAATCGAGCGTTTACTCATTAAAACGGGTAACCGTGAATACGTAGAACTTGATTTCCGTTGGGTGTTATCAACAGACATCAAAAGCCAGTCTACGCCAGCGGAATTAGCGGTATTTGAGCGTAGTAAAAATGGTAATTTCTATGGTTATGTTGCTCGCGTTTTAGAAGACGGTAAAGTAGTAACTGACCAGCCGATAGAAAGGTTACATGAGCTTGTTGAGCGTGCCGTTGACCTTAATGACGAGGCGCTTGATCTACAAAATAGCGAAATCGGGCACATTAACTATGAGCTTGAACGTCTACGTTTAAAAGAAAAGTCGTATCAACTCGATAATGACCTGACAGAGGAAAAGTTAGCAGAGTTAAATGCACGCCGTGCTGAGCTACGTGAAGATTACAAAGTCTTCGAAAAACGTTTATTTGAGCTAAGGAAGCAAGCAAAGCGTGACCAAGTTGTAGTGCGTGATATGCGTGGTGAAGAAGTGACTTTGCCGCTGTACCAAGTGTTGGACGTTTGGTTTCCAAATGACATGGGCTTTTTTGCCAAAGTGGGTCACTACTTAGTGCAAATCAGCAAGTTTGTGAGCGATGACCCGCGTGAAGCAAATACCGAAGGTGGGGTATTCCCTGCAATCTTTGGTACGGTATTTATGGTTATGCTGATGGCGGTGATCGTGACCCCATTCGGTGTTATTGCCGCAATTTATCTTCATGAATATGCAGCAAAGAACGCTGTGACTAAGATGATCCGCATCGCGGTGATCAACCTTGCAGGTGTTCCATCCATTGTATATGGGGTGTTTGGCTTAGGATTCTTCGTTTATATGCTAGGTGGGTCAATTGACGAACTTTTCTACCCTGAGGCTGCGCCAAGTCCTGTATTTGGTACACCGGGTGTGATTTGGTCTGCACTTACACTTGCTATCCTTACTTTGCCAGTGGTTATTGTATCCACGGAAGAAGGTCTGTCTCGGATCCCAAGCTCAGTGCGTCATGGTTCACTTGCGCTTGGTGCGACTCAAGCTGAAACCCTATGGCGGATCATTGTACCAATGGCAAGTCCGGCAATTATGACTGGTCTTATTCTTGCTGTTGCGCGTGCAGCGGGTGAGGTAGCTCCTCTGATGTTGGTTGGTGTAGTAAAGATGGCACCTACACTACCACTAGACGGAAACTTCCCCTATATTCACTTGGATCGTAAGTTTATGCACTTAGGGTTCCATATTTATGATGTTGGCTTCCAAAGCCCGAATGTTGAAGCTGCTAGACCTTTGGTTTATGCAACCGCGTTCCTACTGGTTACGGTGATTATTGCACTGAATATCACAGCGATTGGTATTCGTAACCACTTACGCGAAAAATTCAGATCGTTAGAGCATTAATAGTAAAGATTTTTAATAGGTAAAAACATGATTACAGTAGCGCCAGAAGTCAATCAAGCAAACGGCAATAACAAGCTTGATTTAGCAAACTTAAGTCCAGAACTCACCGCACTAGAGATCAAAAACCTAGATCTTTACTATGGTGATAAACAAGCCCTTAGCAACGTTAATATGTTGATCCCAAAAGGGCAGGTAACCGCGTTTATCGGTCCATCAGGTTGTGGTAAGTCAACGTTACTGCGTTGTATTAACCGTATGAACGACCTTGTTGATAGCTGTCGTATTGAAGGAGAAATCAACCTTCAAGGACAGAACATTTATGACAAGAGCGTAGATGTTGCGGCACTGCGCCGTAACGTAGGTATGGTATTCCAAAGACCAAACCCTTTTCCTAAGTCTATTTATGAGAATGTGGTTTATGGTCTGCGTCTGCAAGGTATCAAAGATAAGCGCAAGTTAGACGAAGTGGTTGAAAAGTCACTCCGTGGCGCCGCACTTTGGGATGAAGTAAAAGACCGACTTCACGACAGTGCATTTGGTTTATCTGGTGGTCAGCAGCAGCGTTTGGTGATTGCTCGCTCTATCGCGATTGAACCAGAAGTATTGTTACTTGATGAACCAACATCAGCACTCGATCCGATTTCAACATTGGTTATCGAAGAACTCATTAACGACCTGAAAAACAAGTATACTGTAGTTATCGTTACACATAACATGCAACAAGCTGCGCGTGTATCTGATCAAACTGCGTTTATGTACATGGGTGAGTTAATTGAGTATGCAGATACCAATACCTTATTCACCACGCCGTCTAGGAAGAAAACAGAAGACTATATTACAGGTCGTTACGGTTAAGGCGAGCTTGCGAGGAGAATATAATGGAACACAATATTAATAAGCACATTTCTGGCCGCTTTAATGAAGAGCTAGAAAACGTGAGAAATCACGTACTCAGTATGGGTGGATTGGTAGAGCAGCAATTAAACACTGCGCTTGATGCGGTTAATCACAATGATGCTGAAAAAGCGAAAAAAGTCAGTCAGAACGACTACAAAGTCAATGCGATGGAAGTGAATATTGACGAAGAATGTACACGTATCATCGCGAAAAGGCAGCCTGCAGCCAGTGACTTGCGTTTGGTTGTTGCCATCGCAAAAACGATTGCAGATCTTGAACGTATCGGAGACGAAGCGGAGCGTATTGCTAAAGTTGCATTGGATTCGTTTACCAAAGATCAGCAGGATCTATTGGTGAATATTGACAATATGGGTCGCCAAGTGTCACAAATGCTGCATGATGTGCTCGATGCGTTTGCCCGGATGGACGCGCAAAAGGCATTTGAAGTGCATAAAGCTGATGCCAAAGTGGACCGTGAATACGAAGCAGTAACACGCCAAATTATGACCTACATGATGGAAGACCCACGCTCGATTCCAAAAATTATGGATTTAATTTGGTCTGTGCGCTCATTAGAGCGTATCGGCGATCGTTGTCAAAATATTGCGGAATATGTGATTTATTTCGTAAATGGCAAAGATATTCGTCATACATCTCAAGAAGATATCGCAAAAACCTTGTGATGCTTATCAATTAGTTGCGCGCTTTCGGCGCGCAATTTCATAGTAAGTTCATCTAAACTTGCAATAAAACCGTTCACAACAGCGCTCAATGCTGTAAAATTACACTTTGCACATGCATACAAATATGATTTAAGGGTCAGTTATGCCTAGTAACGCGTTTTTAGGAGTATTTGCTAAATCTCCTATTAAGCCAATTGAAGAGCATATAAAAATAGTCCATCAAGCCAGTGCGGCTTTGATCCCATTTTTTAACCATGTCTTCAAAGGGGAGTGGACAGAAGCGGATGCAATTCGCATTGAAATCCGCAACCTAGAGCGTGAAGCAGATGAACTAAAACGTGAAGTACGTTTACATTTGCCTCGTGGTTTATTCATGCCAGTAGAACGGACTGACTTACTGGAACTTATCACCCACCAAGATAAGATAGCCAATAAAGCGAAAGATATCGCAGGTCGCGTTATCGGTCGTGAAATGGTCATCCCTGAATCCATTCAAAAAGACTTTCTTGCTTACGTCACTCGTTGTGTGGACGCAACTAAACAAGCATCAGAAGCGATTAATGAGTTTGATGAACTGCTTGAGACAGGCTTTAGAGGCCGTGAAGTCACTTTAGTTGAAAAAATGCTAGTTGAGCTCGATGCCATCGAGCAAGATACCGACGATATGCAAATTAAAATTCGTCGAGAGTTACGCGCTGTTGAAAGCGAGCTTAACCCAATTGATGCGATGTTTTTATACAAGATCATCGAATGGGTCGGTGGGCTTGCAGATATCGCAGAGCGCGTTGGTTCACGTCTTGAGCTGATGTTAGCTCGTTAATAAAAATCGATCTTTTAAAATAAAGTAAGGTTTCTTATGGATATCATTGCATCCTACGGCACAGTATTGGTTTTAATTGCCGCAGCAGTTGGTTTCTTTATGGCTTATGGTATTGGCGCAAACGATGTTGCGAATGCTATGGGTACTTCGGTAGGTTCAAAAGCACTTACCATCAAACAAGCAATTATCATTGCTATGATCTTTGAATTCGCTGGTGCTTATCTTGCAGGTGGTGAGGTAACATCAACGATCCGAAAAGGGATTATAGATTCAACCCCTTTCATTGATATTCCTGAACTGATGATATTAGGAATGATCTCCGCGCTTTTTGCTGCAGGCGCATGGTTATTAATGGCTTCAATGCTAGGTTGGCCGGTATCTACGACGCACTCAATCATAGGTGCAATCATTGGTTTTGCGCTAGTAGCTGTGGGCAGCGAAGCAATCCAATGGGGCAAAGTTGCTGGCATTGTTGGGAGCTGGATTGTCACCCCTGCCATCTCTGGCTTTATTGCTTACCTCATCTTTATGAGTGCCCAAAAGCTCATTTTTGATACCAATAAGCCACTAGAAAACGCCAAACGCTTTGTGCCTATTTACATGGGTCTAGCGGGCTTTGTTATGTCTTTGGTTACAATCAAAAAAGGTCTTAAGCATATTGGTATCAAGCTTGGCACATTCGAAGGTTTTGCGCTTGCTATCGGTATCGCTATTATCATTGCTATTATCGGTAAGATTGCGATTTCTAAGCTGAAAATGGATCCTAATGCAGACAAGCAAATGCAGTTCAACAATGTTGAAAAAGTATTCGCTATCCTTATGGTACTAACAGCATGTTGTATGGCATTCGCGCATGGTTCGAATGACGTTGCTAACGCAATTGGTCCATTAGCTGCAGTGGTAAACATTGTTGAAAACGACGGTGAAATTGCTAAGAAAGCGGCACTCGCTTGGTGGATCTTACCGCTAGGTGGTTTAGGTATTGTTGCGGGTCTTGCGATTCTTGGTAAGAAAGTTATCAAGACCATCGGTGAAGGCATCACGCATCTTACTCCTAGCCGTGGCTTCGCAGCAGAGCTTGCAGCTGCTTCAACAGTCGTAATCGCATCAGGCACAGGCCTACCAATCTCTACAACTCAAACCTTAGTTGGTGCGGTATTGGGTGTGGGTATGGCACGTGGTATTGCGGCATTAAACATGGGTGTTATTCGTAACATCGTAGTTTCTTGGGTAATTACATTGCCAGTTGGTGCTGCCCTTGCTATTGTTATATTCTATATTTTGAGATTAGTGTTCGGCGTATAAAAATAAACCGCACTTTTCAAAAAGACAGACTTTTAGCTTGAAAAGATCTCAGCACCTTTGGTGTTGGGGTCTTTTTATTTGTGCTGTTGAAAATTAAGAGTAAAGCTTGTGACGAATTTACCTAGTATCAAACAACTACAATACCTGCTTGCGGTACATCAGCACCAACATTTTGGTCGTGCAGCGGAAGCATGCTTTATCGGCCAATCGACGCTAAGTAGCGCGATACAAAACCTTGAAGAGACATTGGGATGTCAGCTAATTGAACGCGAAAATCGCAGCCTAATGTTTACCGATATTGGTGAGGAAGTGGTTGAACGAGCGCGGAAAATTATCGACGACACCATGAGCGTTAAAGAGCTGACTAAAAGCTATAAAAATCCATTATCTGGCAAGTTGACGTTAGGGATCATTCCCACCATTGCGAGTTTTATTGCTGCGCCACTTTATCAGGCGTGTAAAAAGGAGTTTGCAGCACTTAATTTGGTACTGGTTGAAGATACCAGTGATAACTTACTGGACAAATTAGAGCATGGCCATATTGATATGGCCATGTTAGCGCTGCCATATAGAACCGATAAGTTTCATACTCAAGTGCTTGCAAAAGATCACTTTAGCTTGGTTCGCCATACCGAGTACAGCGTACCAGAGCCGATTGAGGACTTTAACCTGTTACCTGAGCAAAGTGTATTTTTACTCGAAAAAGAGCACTGTATGACGGGACATGCTCTTAGCGCTTGCCACTTAAACCGTAGCGCGTGCATTAATCCATTTGAGGCGGCAAACCTACATACTTTATTAAGTATGGTGGAATATAAAAATGGCGTAACGTTTTTACCTCAAATGGCGATCAATGCAGGGATTTTGGAAGGGAAACCTTTAGTGGCTATGCCACCACAAGATCATGCATATCGTGAGATTGGCTTAATTTGGCGTCGTACTACGGGGCGGATCAGAGATTTTAGACTGTTTAGCGACTTTGTTGGTGGCTACATCAGCGGCCAATGTCAGCCATAGTAATGATAAGAAGCACCCCCTCGGTGCTTTTTTTTTCAAAAAACTTTCCCGTCTGAACAACTTTTTTTGCAGCCGCTACGATTAATAGTTAGTGAGAAGATTGGATGAGTGAACTGCGTGTTTTTTAATAGCGAAAAACAATTAATAAAAAGAGCACTGCAAGGTAATCAAAGAGCATGGTCAAAGCTTTGCGCCCAGCATCATAGCCGTGTGTATAACCAATGCTTGAGGCTGGTTGGTAACCCGCAAGACGCGCTAGATATAGCTCAAGATGTATTTTTAAGTATGTATCGAAATCTGCATACCTTTAATGGTGATGCTAAGTTCTCGACTTGGGTATTTAAAATCACCCATGCAAGGATAGTGGATCACATGCGAAAACATAAGTTTGAATCGATTGAAGGTAAAGAACCTGAGACGCCGCAACACGGACCTGACAGCAAAATAGCGCAACAACAAAGTAATGAAGAGATATATATCGCGCTGAAACAACTACCATTTGAGCAGCGCATTGTCGTGGAGCTAAAGTTTTTCCAGCATTACACCTTTGATGAAATTGCGCTGCAGCTTGAGTTATCAAGTAATACGGTGAAGGCTAGGCTATACAGTGCGTTAGGTAAGATGAAAGGGCAACTAGAGGTGCAAAATCATGGCTAAATTAGCACACTTATTTGAGCAGTGGTTAGATGGCAAAGTGCTGTCTGAGGCAGAGTTGGCCGAACTTCAGGCAGATAGTGAATATCGAGAAATGATGAGTGCTGCTATTACTTGGCAACAGCGAGCTGCTAGCTTAGAAGAGCAGGCGCCACCCCCACAGCTCACTTTGCAGCATCAAACTCGCGCTTGGCCAGTGGCTGCCGTCGCAGCTTGGCTGGTCGTTGGGCTTGGTGTGTCAGGACTTTGGCTACAGAACTTAGGCTTACATCAACAGTTGAGTGCTCAACAAACACAACTGGCACAGCAGCAAAGCGCTATGCAGGCCATGCTTGCAAAACTTGATGAGACTAAGCCAATAGATCAAGCTACGCTTGCCAAGTTAGCAACGCAAGTGGTTGAACAAAATCGTAAAGAGCGCAGTTTGGCAATGAATAATCTCGTTGATCTGATCCAAGCACAAAGAGCGCAAGATCAAGCCCTACTTAGGCTGCAATTGAATGAATTGGCAGAGCAAGTGGAGCAAACACCGACACAAAATTTAGCACAGTATCGAGGTAAACCATGAAGTTAATTCCACTTTGTTTTGGCGCTGTCGCAGCCATTGCTACAAGCTTTGCTCAGGCCCAAGTTGTTGATGAAGCGCTAAAGCGTGAGGTTGCTATTTTTGAGCGGGTATTAATGAGTGCACTACAGCATGACACACAAGATCAAGTTCGTAGTGTTTCTGGCTATTATTTAAAAGATCAGGGAGTTGTGTTTGAACTGGCATTAAAACGTCGGCACCGTTTAGAGTGGATTTCTCATATCGATAATCTCGATGATGTGGCTGCAATAGGGGAGTTTGAACTGCCGGAATTTGATATGGACATCGCGGAGATTGAGATTTCACAGCCGATAGCTGAAGCTTTTTCTCAAGCTTATTCGGATGCAGCTGAGAAAGTGAGAGCAGGAGCCGAGAAGGTCCGCGAAGCCGTAGAGCAAGAAAGAGAGAATAGAATTCAATTGAGGGAACTTGAACGCCAAAAAGCGGAGCTGGAGTTTGCGAAAAGGCACGAAAGTGATGATCAAGTAAAAGAATTTACGGAGTCATTGAGAGAAGTTGAGAAACGCATAGAAAAGCTTTCACTTAAGGATTCGGAATTAAAAGACCTTAAGGATAAGCTGAAAGCAAGTCTTGAAGCTTCTCGGGTCAAACGAGCGAAAGAGAAAGCAGAAAAGCAGCAGGCGCTTGAAAAAATGCTAGTAACCAGCTTAGCCCGAAGTTTATGTGACTATGGTGCAGGTTTAAGAAGTTTACCTAGAGATGAGCATATAAGCTTTATTTACAATGAACTCAGCAACCCAAACAATAAACAGGTGTTTGTTTATCCAAAATCCTTGGTGCAGCAATGTGTAAAAGGTGAGAAAACGGCTAAGCGGCTTGCTGAGATAGTAACTAGCTATCGCTTTTAGTTAGCCTAATTTTGGGATAAAAAGCGCCTTCTTCGAACTTGGGGGCAAGAAAATGACAACACAAAAAACAGCATGGCTGCATGCTGTTTTGTTTTAAAAAGGAGCTATTAAGCCTGCTCGATGTTTTTTGCAGTAGTTAAATTTGGTAAAAAGAGTAAGTAAACCCAAACCACTAGATTAAAGTAGGGTAGCAAACCGAGCCCTGTGAACAATTTTACCGGGTATCCTTTTGTGTTGGCATAGCGGTAACATTGATAAGCAATGAGCAAGTTTGCAAGTAGTAAAAACAGTGATAATGACAGCATAATTTACCCCTTGAAGTCCATAGCAAGATGTAACTCAATCCTTTGAATGTCTATAAAATTAAGGTGTTACCTTAAAATTTGGTGACATTTTAAACTGGTATCTTTAATTATAGTGGACTTTGCAAGAAGTAAAAGTAACCTTTAGTATAAAAATGTTACTACGCTGTTTTTAGAGATAAAATAGTTTTTGCACTGCTCGCTAGTTGTTCAATAGGGAGCGGTCTAGAGATAAAGTAACCCTGTCCATAGTCCACACCTATTTCCTTAAGTTGTTGAAATATTTCTTTGTTTTCGACATATTCGGCAACTGAACACTTATCTAACGAGTGACTAATATCGTTTACAGCTTTGACCAGCGCTAGGTCAATTGGGTCGTTGAGCATGTCTCGAACAAAGGAGCCATCTATTTTAACATGCTGTGCGGGTAGCTGTTTTAGGTAGCTAAAAGTGCTGAAGCCTGTCCCGAAATCATCAATAGCGAAATGACAACCAAGATCGTTCAGATTTTTAATCATTGTCTGGGTTGCGTTGAGGTTATTAATACTGGCAGATTCTGTGATTTCAAAAATAACGCGATTAGCTGAAACTTGATGCTCTTTTAAACAGGCCTGAATGTGGGGTTGCAGTCGTTCATCTAAAAATGAATGAGCAGATAAATTAATCGCCACTTGGCTCAAAATCTCATGTTCAGCCAGTGCTTTAATGGCTGTTCTGATCACACATTGATCCATCAAAAATGTATCATTAAGTAGCTCTAATGCAGGAATAAACTGATTTGGGTAAACTGTCTCACCGTTAATCTTTAATCTAAGCAGTGCTTCGTAATAGGCTATTTGTTGTTTTTTGAAATCCCAGATCGGTTGATAATGGAGTTCTATGCTGTCGTTCTGAAGCGCTTGCCTAACACTATGGCCCCATTCTAAACCGGTTTGCAGTGTTTGGTTTTGTTCATCTTCTTTATTATAACAATGAACCAAGTTGCGGCCGAGATTCTTGGCGATATAAAGGGCTATGTCGGCTTGTTTCAAACACTCGCTGGGATCCGCATTTTCATTGGTAATTTGCGTTAACCCGATAGAACAACTGAGAGAGTATGCATTATCTTCAAAGTGAAATTTATGTTCTTCGATAGCCATGCAAATGCTTTCAGCGCACATATGAGCATCAAGTAAATTGGTGTGCTTAAGCAGTACAGCAAATTCGTCTCCACCAATACGGAAAGTGAGATGCTCTTCACCTATTTTGTCACCAAACAACTCAGATACTTCTTTGAGTACAATATCTCCTTGCTGATGGCCTTTACTGTCATTGATGATCTTAAAGTGATCTAAGTCGATGTAAATTAGTGCATGTTCTATCTCTTGTGCAGACTTTACTTCATTGCACAGCTGATTTAGTTGTTGGTCGAAGTAGTAGCGGTTGTGTAAGCCGGTAAGCGTATCATGCAATGCTAAGTGTCTGAGTTGCAGCTCAGCTTGCTTGCGTTCGTGAATATTATCGAGTGTTGCAGTTATTGCGACCGAACTTGAGGTATTCTTGATAAGTTGTAGGCGACACTCGACCCACACTAGATGTCCTGCTTTGTGGCAGAGTTGCAGCTCTAATTGCGCATGTTGCCTGACTCCATTTTGAATTTCTTGAATGACTTTGTTGAAGGTCGGCAATTCATCTTTGGCAATATAATCGCGGAGCTGGGTATTGAGGCTTGACTTAATACCAAAGCCTGAGAGGTATTCCCATGCTGGGTTTATAAAGCGGATCGCGCCTTCCAATTCCAATTCAACGACAACTGTTCTCAGGTGGAGTAAAATCCGTTGGTGTGCAGAAAACAAATCTTTATAGCGACTTTCACTGCGACTGAGTTGCTCGACTTTATTAGCAAACTCGGCATAGCTCACCATAAAATCTTCTCGCCGCGCTGCATGGTCGCATACTTTGCTTAAAAAGGGCATATCGTATGGTGCTCGAACAAAGTCGGTAACACCTAACAATAATAGTTGTTCGGCATGGTCGGCATCGCGTTTGTCAATAATGGTTACAATGGCTTGGCTTGGACGATGTTTGAGAATACTTTCGACTAAGCTTTCTGCGGAACCTGATAAATCAGACGTAGTGTCCATTAAAACAATGGCGTAATGATCTTGTAGAAATAGTGATAAAGCGCTGGCCGCCGAGCTTACATGTGTGCAAACGAAATTGTGCGATAGGTGCTCACATATTTTTTGCGCACGTTGTTGGTTGGGCTCTAACAAGAGCAAGTTGAGGCGGCTGCTTTTATCTAAATGCGTTGACAACACATTGGCCAAAATTTGCGGCAACATGTCTTGACGTTCAAATGGTAGCACGGCATCAATACTATAGCTACGAGCGGTGGTTTCGGCTATTCGTTCACAATAAGTCGGTGGAATAAGTACGATGGGTGTATTTTTGGGCGTTGCCAGCAGACCTGAGCGGATCATGCGCGAGAATCGCCAGCCGTCAATTTTGCCAACATCCAAGCCGGTGATCACTAGATCTACAGCTTGCGTCTTTAGTAAGCTTAGGGCATCTTGAGAGTCGGATTTGGCAATGATAGTAAAGACATCTAATGCACTAAGAGTTTTAGTCAAGGTTTGACGCTCGTGAGCACTGGCGTTAACAATGAGCAACGTTAGTTGTCTAGACACAATAAAAAAACCTCACCAGATACTGCGACACAATCATTGGGCTTGTCTTAAAGTTAGCAAATCGTACTTAACCGCTGCTTGATAATAATCAAACAGTGACACGAACTTTGCTCGGTAATCATAGCCGATAGCGATAAGTTATTGTTTAAACGTAAAGAATAAAGAACGTACTAAACAAAGGTGCACACCGTACAAAATTTTACATGGTGATTACCGTTTTAGACTCGCTAGGTTAAAGGTATTTACGCAAGGTTACAAGCACTTGATTTCGCCAAAACACCGCACTAGACTTGGCGCACTTTTAGAAATGAGGCCTTTCCATGCGCGTAGCAGACTTTAGTTTTGATCTTCCTGATGAGTTGATTGCCAGACACCCAATGAAGGAACGCTCTAGCAGTCGTCTTCTTACCTTAAATGGCAATAGTGGTGAAATAGAACACAAAGTATTTAGAGATATTTTGGCACTCATTAATCCAGAAGACTTAATCATCTTCAATAACACTAAAGTTATTCCTGCGCGTATGTTTGGTCAAAAAGCCAGTGGTGGAAAACTAGAAGTATTGGTTGAGCGCGTTGTAGATGAGCGGACTGTGCTTGCTCATGTAAGAGCGAGCAAGTCGCCAAAACCTGGTACTAAAATTGAGCTTGGAGGCCAAGCAACCGCAGAAATGGTTCAGCGCCACGGTGAATTATTTGAGTTGAGATTCGAGGGCGAAGAAAATGTATTGGCTATTTTAGATAAAATTGGCCATATGCCTTTACCTCCTTATATCGACAGACCGGATGATGAAGAAGATAAAGAGCGTTATCAGACTGTGTATGGTGAGAAACCAGGCGCAGTCGCTGCACCTACCGCCGGACTGCACTTTGATGATGAATTGATGGCTAAGCTAAAAGACAAAGGTGTTAAGATGGCCTTTGTTACTTTACACGTGGGCGCAGGTACGTTCCAGCCGGTGCGAGTCGATTCGGTGGAAGAGCATGTTATGCACTCAGAATATATCGAGGTCTCAGCAGAAGTCGTGGAGGCAATCAAAGCGGCAAAAGCCAGAGGAGGACGCGTCATCGCGGTAGGTACTACGTCGGTGCGCTCACTTGAGTCTGCGGCTAAAGCAAACGGCGGTGAAATTGCTCCACTTTACGGCGATACCGATATTTTTATTTATCCGGGCTACCGTTTTAACGTGGTAGATGCAATGGTGACTAACTTTCACTTACCAGAATCAACGCTAATCATGTTAGTGAGTGCGTTTGCAGGGCAACAGCATATTATGAAGGCTTACCAAACCGCCATTGAACAGAAATACCGCTTCTTTAGTTACGGTGATGCGATGTTCTTGCAAAAGCAAGATAAGTAACTCACGCCATACAACTATTAAAATGCCCAGTGTTGCTGGGCATTTTGCGTTTTATGGCTGTAAAGTTGCAAGCTCGATATGGACTTTGTGTTTTTTATCCCAATATTAGAATTGCGCTAGTAATCTTGGTAGAATCGAAAGATCACTGCCCTAAGCATTGGCTTAGCACGTTTTTTAGTCAAAGTTGGACTGTTTTTCCGACAACGAGGTAACAATGAAATTTGAATTAGATAGCAAACAGGGTAAGGCTCGCCGAGGTCGCTTGATTTTTGACCGTGGTGTGGTAGAAACGCCTGCATTTATGCCTGTTGGTACTTACGGCACAGTAAAAGGCATGACCCCTGATGAGCTCAAAGAAACGGGCGCACATATCTGTTTAGGAAATACCTTCCATTTGATGCTAAGACCTGGCACTGAGATCATCAAGCAGCACGGCGATCTGCATGATTTTATGAACTGGGATAAACCGATTCTGACCGATTCAGGCGGCTTCCAAGTATTTAGTCTTGGTGCAATGCGTAAAATTTCGGAAGAAGGTGTGTTGTTCAAGTCACCAGTTAATGGTGAGAAAATCATGTTGTCTCCAGAAAAAGCGATGGAAGTACAGCGCGACTTAGGGTCAGATATCGTCATGATTTTTGACGAATGTACGCCGTATCCAGCGACAGAAAAAGAAGCAAAAGACTCGATGGAGCTAAGCTTACGTTGGGCTAAGCGCTCCAAAGATGCACATGCTGATAATCCTTCAGCGCTATTCGGCATTATTCAGGGCGGTATGTACCCAGAGCTTCGTGCCGAGTCGCAAAAGGGCTTAGAAGAAATCGGTTTTGATGGTTATGCACTTGGTGGTTTATCAGTTGGTGAGCCAAAAGAAGACATGATCAATATTCTTGACCAATGTGCCTATAAAATGCCAGAAAACAAGCCACGTTACTTAATGGGCGTTGGTAAACCAGAAGATTTGGTTGAAGCGGTACGTCGCGGTATCGACATGTTTGACTGTGTAATGCCAACGCGTAACGCTCGTAATGGTCACTTATTTGTGACAGGTGGCGTGGTAAAAATCCGCAATGCAGCACACAAAACAGATACTAGCCCACTAGATGCGGAGTGTGATTGCCACACTTGTAAGAATTACTCTCGAGCGTACTTACATCACCTAGATAAGTGTAATGAAATTCTAGGCGCTCGACTCAATACCATCCATAACTTACGTTATTATCAACGTCTGATGGAAGGAATGAGAAACGCCTTATCTGAAGGTACATTTGATGAATTTGTCGAAGACTTTTATGCGCGCCGTGGCATTGCGGTGCCAGAGTTGGCTGACGTTGGTTTGACAGAAAATAATTAATTTATAAACGAGGAAGTGAAATGAGCTTTTTTATCTCAAACGCGCATGCTAGCACCGCAGCAGCTGCACCTGCTGGTGGTGGCATGGAAATGCTAATCATGTTAGGTATTTTTGGTCTGGTATTTTATTTTTTAATTTACCGTCCACAAGCTAAGCGTGTTAAAGAACACAAAGACCTAATGGGTGCATTAGGCAAAGGTGACGAAGTACTAACTCAAGGTGGACTTGTGGGTAAAATCACTAAAGTTGCTGATGATAAAGACTTTGTTGTAATCGCACTAAACGACCAAACTGAAGTAACAGTGCAAAAGTCAGCGGTTTCAGCTGTGTTACCTAAAGGTACAATGAAATCTCTATAAGAATAACAATAAAGGGATAGCCCAGTGTTAAACAAGTTTCCAATGTGGAAGTACTTACTTGTTCTCGCTGTGTTGGCTATCGGTATTCTTTATGCCACACCTAACTTGTATGGTCGTGATCCGGCCATACAAGTTTCTGGCACAAAAGGTGCTGATGCGACGCTCAGTGTATTAGATCAAGTTAACGAAACCCTACAAAAGAACAACCTTGCCGTAAAATCTTCTGTGTTAGAAGACGGTCAAATCCTTGTTCGCTTCAAAAATGTTGAAGATCAGCTTAAAGCACAAGATATTTTGCGTAATAGCTTAAGCGATGATTACATTTCAGCAATCAATATGTCTCCGGCGCAACCTGAGTGGTTAAAAGACTTAGGTGCAAATCCAATGAAGCTTGGTCTAGATTTAAGTGGTGGTGTTCACTTCACTATGGAAGTGGATATGGTCACGGCGATGGACAATGCACTTGAGCAAATGGAGCAAGATTTTAAGAGTG
Organism: Pseudoalteromonas sp. OF5H-5; assembly: GCF_021530695.1. Classification (NCBI taxonomy): domain Bacteria; kingdom Pseudomonadati; phylum Pseudomonadota; class Gammaproteobacteria; order Alteromonadales; family Pseudoalteromonadaceae; genus Pseudoalteromonas; species Pseudoalteromonas sp. OF5H-5. The sequence continues at coordinate 87,869 of NZ_JAKGBF010000007.1, read as the reverse complement.
ATTTACGTGAAGAAAAATTGCGTTATCGCTCGGTGCGTCGGGTTTCTAATAGTGAACGTGTACAAGTAACGATGCGCTCGGAAGAGGACAAAGACGCGGCAATGAGCTTCTTGAGAAAACGTTACCCAGGTAACGACTTTATCAATGATAGCAGCGATAGCCTTGCTTTCTTCTCAAGCCTTAGCGACCTTAAATATAAAGAGCTGCGTGAATACGCTATCAAGCAAAACGAAACCATTATTCGTAATCGTATTAACCAACTAGGTGTTGCTGAACCAAATGTTCAACGTCAAGGTGGTGAGCGCATAATTGTTCAACTTCCAGGTGTTCAGGACACGGCTCGCGCGAAAGAAATTCTCGGTGCCACGGCGACGCTTGAGTTCCGTGAAGTAGACGAAAATGCCGACGTGCGTGCAGCAGCACAAGGTCGTATTCCTCCTGGCACGGAAGTGATCCCGCATAAAGATGGTTATCCTGTCGTGCTTAAAAAGCGCGTTATTCTTGAAGGTACGCATATCACAGGTGCGCAATCTGGTATGGATGAATATCAGCGACCTCAGGTGAATATCAAACTTGATAGCAAAGGTGGGGCAAAAATGAATGCCTTTACTAAACGCGCCATCGGCAAGCGTATGGCGACGGTTTTCATCGAATACAAACCATCTGGCAAGAAAGATGAAAATGGCAAAGCGTTACCACCAATCAAAGTGGAAGAAGTGATTAACGTTGCCACGATTCAAGCGCGTTTAAACAGCTCTTTCCGTATTACCGGTATTGATAGCCCAGCAGAAGCGCATAACTTAAGCTTGCTACTACGTGCAGGTGCACTGGTTGCGCCAATTCAAATCGTTGAAGAACGTACTGTAGGTCCAAGCCTTGGTCAGGAAAATATCGAAGCGGGTATGACTGCGGTTGTGCTTGGTTTTGCTTTTGTTCTTGCCTTTATGTTGCTGTACTACAAAGGCTTTGGTCTGGTAGCAAACTTGGCGCTTGCGGCTAACCTCATCATGATTGTGGGTGTGATGTCGATGATCCCAGGCGCGACGCTGACGCTGCCAGGTATTGCCGGTATCGTATTAACCGTAGGTATGGCCGTTGATGCTAACGTACTTATCTTTGAGCGTATTCGGGAAGAAATAGCGGAAGGCCGCAGTCCACAGCAAGCCGTTCACCATGGTTACGATAGTGCATTTAGTACGATTTTTGATGCAAATATCACCACTTTAATTGCAGCTGTGATCCTATTCTCTGTCGGTACAGGCCCAATTGCAGGCTTCGCGGTAACCCTAGCTATCGGTATCATTACCTCGATGTTTACAGCGATTGTTGGTACGCGTGCAGTTATTAATGCCATCATCGGTGGCAGACGTATCACAAAGCTATCAATCTAGGAGACGGACATGCAATTATTAAACTTAAAAGGCACAATCCGTTTTATGTCGGCAAGAAAGCTTTCCATGGCTTTTTCGGCATTGTTGATCTTGGCTTCAATCGGCTCGTTTATGGTGAAAGGACTAAACTTTGGTTTGGACTTTACTGGTGGGACGGCAGTTGAAGTTGGATTCTCGCAGCCAGCAGACTTAGCAAAGGTACGTAGTGTATTAGCCGAGAGCGGTTTTGCCGATGCCTCTGTGCAACTTTTTGGTTCAAGCCAAGAGGTATTAGTACGACTCGCCCCTCGTGGGGACGACGTGAAAGCTGAAGTATTAGGTAACCAACTCATCTCCGCGCTGAAACAAGCGGATGAAAGTGTGGTGATGCGCCGCATTGAATTCGTAGGTCCAAGTGTTGGTGAAGATCTCAAAGAGCAGGGTGGCTTGGCGATGCTAACCGCGCTTATCTGTATCTTGATTTACGTTGCTTTTCGTTTTGAATGGCGCTTTGCAGTAGGTGCTGTATTTGCACTTTTCCACGATGTTGTACTGACAATGGGTCTGTTCTCAATCTTAGGTCTGGAATTTGATTTAACGATTTTGGCGGCAATATTGGCGGTAATAGGTTACTCACTCAACGATACTATTGTTGTGTCTGACCGTATTCGTGAAAACTTTCGTAAAGTACGTATTGATGACACCTTAGAGATCATCAACATTTCACTGACACAAACGCTTAATCGTACATTAGTGACCTCAATCACGACTATCCTTGTATTGATAGCGCTATTTGTATGGGGCGGTCAAACCATTCATGGTTTTGCGACGGCCCTGCTGTTCGGTGTATTTATCGGTACTTATTCTTCTGTTTATGTGGCGAGTTCAGTTGCAGTAGCAATGGGCGTTAGCAAAGAAGATTTGATCCCGGTAGAAGTTGAAAAAGAAGGTGCAGACCTAGACGCTATGCCTTAATCATGGAATTTGATGTAATAATCGAAAGCGGCTTTTTGGCCGCTTTTTTGTTGCCTGTAAAACGTCATTTTATTGTTTCTAAAATATTACATTACTATATAATGATAATCGTTATCAATAAAGGAGATACTTATGTACAAATTTGCGATGGCGGTTGGTGCACTGACATTAATGACCGCATGTTCTAAGCAACCTGAGCTTGAGCAACAAACCGGATCTGTAACTACAGAAGCAACCTCATCTTTAGCACAATACAAAGTTCAAGCAGAGGCCTTACTTGCAGATATTCGTATCGAGAAAGATGCTGCAGCACTTGAAACACAATCCGCCGATCTTGTGGCTCTCTCTAGAACTTTGCTAAATGAGTTTGTGGCTAAGTACCCTCAGTGCCAGACTTATCTAGATGCCTTGGATAAAGCCGCTGATATCATTCCTACTTTACCACTTGAAGAGATCGAAACGGGCTATCACGCAGATGGTAAATTACCCAAGTTTGATGACCCAGTTTGCTACCATGCAAAAGATTTATTAGTGCATCCAGCAACGGTTCAAGCGATTGCGATGAAAGGCTTTAGTGGCGCAGAAGACTATAAGAGTGCAGAGATGGAAATTGTGGAAGTGATTGCACACTTTGATCAGGTAGAGCGGGCGCTAAAGTAAGCGGTTGAAAATCATTCAATTGCAAATTGGGTACATTTCACCCGATTGACATATATCTGTCATACTCTGTTGCTACCGTGCGCGATTATACTTTTACAGTGAGTTTAATGCTGTGGATCCTTCGCGCACGTTAGTACTTAATACAATAATAAAAGAAAAAGCTGTATTTACTCTGTTTCAGCCTATCTACGATCTTGCGAAACGGCAAATCTTAGGGTTTGAAGCATTAAGTCGTGGCATGTCCGGCTCATTGTTGGAATCTCCAGACAAGCTTTTTGCGATTGCGAGTAAGCAGGAGCGTTTGTCAGAACTGGAGATTATCTGTCGTGAAGCCGCTATTAAGCAGTTCGTCTCACTCAACCTTCCTGATAAGTTATTTTTAAACGTTAGTCCAAAAGCGTTACTTGATCCGAGCCACCCAAAGGGCGAAACCAGACATCTTACAGAAGTGTATGGGCTCGATCCCAAGCGTGTCGTCATTGAAGTGACTGAGCAAGACAAAGTAGATGACGCGAATCTGCTACTAACTACAATTACCCATTATCGAGAACTTGGATTTCAAATTGCGATTGATGATTTGGGAGCGGGTTATTCTGGTCTCAAGAAGTGGTCGGAGTTATGCCCTGACTACGTCAAAGTAGACAGATATTTTATCGACCATTGTGACCAAAGTGTGGTGAAACGCGAGTTTTTAAAGTCCATTATTGAACTTGCTAAAGCCACTAGCACTCAAGTAATTGCCGAGGGAATTGAGCGAATTGAAGAGCTGAAGCTTATTGAGCAGCTCGGTATAGTGATTGCGCAGGGTTTCTTACTTGCTAAGCCTACTCGCAAACCTCCCACTGAACTCGCACTGTTTAAATCTTTACACACGGAATCCAAAACGGCCTTCAATCAATTTGAGCAGTCGATGGCAATCGGTTGGCTTGCCAAAGAGGCCAATGCTATCCATGAATGTACGCAATGTATCGATGCTCATAGGTTGTTTGAACAAGATCGTAAGCTAACCAGCCTTGCTGTGGTTAATGATGCTAGAGAGCCTGTAGGGCTGCTACACAGAGATCAACTGACTGAGGTGTTTGCGGCACCATATGGTCATGCACTCTTCGATAAGAAATCAGTGATTAAGTTGATGGATAAACAGCCGTTAGTGGTGGATGAGCAGCAAGAGCTTGATACAGTGAGTAAACAAATAACCGACCATGAATTTGATATTCGACGTCATATCATTATTACTAGAGATGGTCGTTATCTTGGCTTAGCGCCCTTGAGAGACATACTCAAGCACATCACAGAAGAAAAAATTCGTCATGCTCAACATGCCAATCCATTAACCATGTTGCCGGGCAATGTCGCGATAAATGAGGCAATAGAGCAAAGGTTACGTTCACATCATGACTTTTCTCTAGCATATATCGACCTTAATCATTTTAAGCAGTTTAATGATTTATATGGATATGCAAGTGGTGATAGTGTGATTAAGCTACTTGCCGAGGTGACAGTTGATGTATGTGCACAGAGCTCAAGTTTTGTTGGGCATATCGGGGGCGACGACTTTATGGTGGTGTTCGATAATAATGATGCAGAAGTGTTGTGTCATGAGATCATCACTCAGTTTGAGCTTAAATCAAAAGCCTTTTTTACTCCCGAGCATGTTAGTGCTGGCGGTTACTGGGCAACAAATCGTGAAGGGCAAAAGCAATTTGTACCTTTACTCACTTTATCGATTGGCTTAGTGAGACCAGATTTACAACACTGTATTAATTCGCATCAAGTTGCAGCTTTAGCAACAGATGCTAAGAAAGAAGCAAAGCGCTATCGTAATAGCTATTTATTTGTCTGTAACCGTCGTAAGCCTACGGTATCGACTGTACGACTGGAAAATGCAGGTTGACTATATTTTTAATTACGCAATAGTAATAGCAATCCGTAAAAATACTTTTGATTGTAGTATTATTTCCCCTAAAGAGGGTTGTGCGATGAAGTTAAAGTTGGGTGTAACTATCTCTGCTCTGGTGTTTCAAAGTGCTTGTATTGCAGCGCAATCCCCCGAGTTAATCTATGTCGCGAAAGAAGCGCGAACCTTGTACGATCGCGATCTTTATCTTTATGAATTACTAGAAAAGGCACTGGCTGCTGCTAAGTACTCAGCTCAAATCGAACACATCAAGATCCATCCTCATCAACAGCGTACGTTAATGGCACTAAGCCGAGGTAAGGTTGATTTACACTGGTCTATGACCAGCCCCGCACGCGAGCAAATCGCTATTCCCATTAAAGTCCCACTGTATGATGGACTTATTGGTAAACGCGTGCTGATTGTTCATAAAGATGTTTATCCAGCCATAAAAACGGTTCGTTCGCTTGATGAATTAAAGCGCTTTACCGCGGTACAAGGACACGATTGGCCCGATACTAAAATTCTTAGTTATAACGGTCTGAAGGTCAGGCCTATTTCCGATTATCAAACCATGTTTAATTTAATCGCGGATAAAAAAGCGGATTATTTTCCACGCTCGGTGATTGAGGCAAATTCAGAATTGATCGCACAAAATAACGAAAACCTCATGATCGTACCTGATTTTCACCTTGAGTATTCAACCGCTTTTTACTTCTTTGTGAATAAAGACAAGCCAAAACTTGCTTATGCACTCGAGGAGGGGCTTGCTAAGCTTAAAGAGTCTGGTGAATTAAAACGATTAAAACAAAAATATCGTTTAGTGTTACCGCCTGAAGGTGAAGGCATCAAATTGAATAACCCTTACTTTGCAAAAAACTACTAGCGTTTCTTGCGCAAGCTTGGGAGTGCGTAATCGTACTCTTCTTTGTATGTTAGGGCTGTTAAAGCTATCATAATTCCACATTTTGCTGAGTACAGAATATATCCTGCAATATCGGAAGAGTAGAAAAAGAAAGTCACATCATAGCCTTTACCATTTCTTAGGTAATTTTCGACAATAGTAGCGAATGTGAACAAAGCTCCTAAGATAGCCAACCATGGAAATATATTATCCGCAAAGGTGTATTTAATCTTATATCTTGGGAAAAGTTTTTTGGTTAATTCTGTCCGGTAAGTGAGTGGGGCGAGCACTATTAACTCGATAATTAGGTGAATGCCGAAAATCAAACTATTCTGAAATAATCTATTCTCAGGGGAAGATGATAGGCTAATTAATCCGGTTGAAAACACGAGTGTTTCAAGAACAAAGGGAGTCAGGCATAAGATGGACAGAATACATATGTTCACATCCTTCAGTCGTAATCCCACACCAAAACAGAGAGATATAAGTGCCGTGTACGTCAGAAAAAAGTGAAAATTAACATCGTGTATAATGAAGACTCCTACTACAACTAAGACATATGGTAGTAGTAAGTCTCCGAGTGCGAATTTTCTTTCCATAACTAACAATAATCTTTAATTGGCTTTGCTAGATTTGGTATTTGCATTAGCTTCAGCACTGTTAGCTGCTGGTTCATCTGGCATCCAAATACCACCACCAGAAACTTTTTTACATTCTTTCAAATTTAGTTTTTGCATTATCATAGTCCTTATTAAGTTTGCTTGATCTCTACGCAATCAAGCATTCAAACTTTAGGTTGCATATATTATTGCAATTATAACAAACAAAGAAGTCTCTTGAGACTACTAAAACTGAAACTCTCTGTGGGTACAAACTTAACACCAAATAAACACAAGGTGAATGAAAAATTAAAGAAATTTTTCAATTAACAGTTTATATAAATTTACACTTGGCTAATTGTATGAAAAATAAGAATAAAGTTGACTTATTACACTTTGAATTTGGCCATCTCAATCTCTAGATTTCCAGATAAAGATTTAATTGTATCAGTCGCTTTATGTGCTTTTTCAGACACACTTGCCGTCTGTGAGGCCGTGTCAGAGATAATAACGACACGTTTGGCTGTATCTTCTCCTGCATCCAACTGTTCTTTGGCTGCTTGAGCTATTTGATGACTCATCTGCGATATAGATTTTAAAGAATCGGCGACTTGTACAAGCGCTTGAGATGCCTTAGATGACATACTCACCGTTTTTTCGCTTGTTGCAATGCTCAAGCTTACAGAAGCCTTCGCATCTTGAGTTGCACTTTGCAGTTTAGTGATCATGGTACGGATCTCTTCTGTACTGGTTTGAGTGCGCTGAGCAAGCTGTCTGACCTCGTCCGCTACGACAGCAAAGCCTCGTCCTTGCTCTCCAGCTCGAGCAGCTTCTATTGCAGCATTGAGGGCTAATAAATTGGTTTGCTCGGCGATAGATTGGATAACGGTAAGTACATTAGCGATATTAGATACTTCTTCATCTAGTACTTGAATATTATTACCAGCGCTGTCAATTTGTTGCTCTAATAATGCAATTTCAGTTGCTGCTTGAGCTGTCAGTTTGTCGGCAGCATTACCTTGCTTTTCAGCCTCTTGAACTGAATCCGCAGCTTGCTCCGCATGTTCGACAACGGTTTGTGCTGATGCTGTGAGTTCGGTAATTGCTGAAGCCACCATTTGAGTTTCTGCATTTAAACTACGAGTTAGATTCTCAAGTTCTACTGAGCGTACCTCACTGTCTGATGTTTGGTTTTGTAGCGCCTTAGTTGCTTCTTTAAGCCCTTCAACTACTCCTTTTAATCCGCCTTGCATATAGTCCATGGCTGCGAGAATACTATAATCTTGGCAGTCAGCAGTATTGATAGGTGTAGTTAGGTTTCCTCTTGAAACATGTTTTACGATTTCGAGCACATCATTGATTTCAGCACCAAGTTTGTTATTCAAAGACAGTCCAAACCGCGCAAGTGCGGTGGTCAATGCAATGGCAACCGCTAAAGAAAGTGCGACTAACCAGATTGCGGTGTCCCAATAACGATCGTTTACTTCTTTGTAGCTAATACCTGTGCCGACATACCAGCCAAACCCTGGTGTTTTTTGTACCACTGAAGTCAGGTCGACAACTTCTCCATCTCGCAGTGAAGTCCAATTGTAGGTAATGATCCGATCAAATTGGTTACCGACTAAGCGCTTCACCATGCTGCCTATGCTTTTGCCGTCAGCATCTTCAAAGTCATTAAAGCTGGTGTTATGCAGCTGGGGGTCATGAGGTGTTGCTACGAAGTCCATTTTGTCATTAACAACATACACATACTCAGAGTCATGGTATTTATTTTCTCTTAAAACCTGAATTGCCATCTCTTTTGCTTGTTGCTCAGTCAGTTTCCCTTGCTCTGCAAAGCGCTCAAACTGTTTAACAATATTAACGGTGCTTTTCATTAATTGGTTGATACGCGCAATATTATCGCTTTCACTGGCATGGCGCAGAGCTTGAAGACCTACAAAGGCAACGGCAAGTAATGAAACAAATATTGCGGCGGCAAAGGTAATTATTTTTGCTTTTAATGTGAAACTAGAAAACACAGGATCGCCCCCTAAAAATACTCTCACTACATGATTTAGCATGTTTAGGGGGAAGTTGTAAGTAGGTTAATGCCCTAAGGAGGCGATTTTGAGATGATATTTACTCATACTACCTAAAGACGATGACTAACTTGCATTAATTATGCTTATTTCTTCATCAGTTAATGGGCGGTATTCGCCCTCAGCAAGGGTTGGATCAAGTTCGATCCCTGCAATATTTTCTCTATGAAGTTCAACTACTTGGTTGCCAACTGCGGCAAGCATGCGTTTTACTTGATGATATTTTCCTTCGCAAATAGATAAGCGTAGTGCAAATTTATCAATAAGCTCCGCTTTTGCTGGCAGGGTTGCTTGTTTCTCACCATGTAGTTCAACGCCTTGTTCAAGCTGTGTTAGCGCTTCTTCAGTGAGTTCGTCGCGACTTTCTAGTACATAGGTTTTAAACTTTTGTTTCTTCGGTGAGGTGATTTGATGAGACCAATCACCATCGTTAGTGAGCAGTACTAAACCCGTGGTATCGATGTCCAGTCGACCTGCAACATGAAAATCTTTTAAGTTAGGTTCTTCAATTAAATCGAATACTGTTGGGTGTAATTCATCACTATTTGCACATACATAACCTTGTGGTTTGTTTAGCATATAGTAGCGTAAACCCAAATACTCTAGGCGTTCGCCATCAAAAGTAATGTGGTCTGCTGGGGTGACTTGGATGTCGCCTTTTTTGACGATATTGCCATTGACGGTAACGAGACCTTTTTTAATATTAATTTTGACCTTGCTGCGTGGCATCTCTGCAACGTGGCTCAAAAATTTCTCCAATCTACATGGAAATTTCATAGTTAAATAACTCGAATAATAAATTAGTTTTTGCGATAAATATCGGATAATAAATCATAGCAATGGACACTGAGCGCAAAATGCTCCCCGACCTTTGCGAGCAAAAGCTTCAGAGCACCTTCCGTGAGCATTTGTTTTTGCTCTAATGTTCTACCAGCCATCATATGGATCTGCAGGTGAATAAACCCTTGTTTGCCATCGCCTAACTGAAAATGCTCAAAAGCAACAGCACGGGTTTTGACGGAAGTTGGATCAAACAAGCCACATGCACAGGCAAATTGCTGCACCTGTGATACTAACGCCTCGGTTTCAATTGGCAAATTAGCTGAGTGTTCAAGAATAAAGTGTGGCATGTGAAACTCCATGTTTTTGCATTAGGCTCAGAGTTTATGCTATTTATCAGGGGTTATTCCAGAAAAGAGTGAATTATTAGCATGCTGTCCTTATTTAAAGTCTCACCTTTGCTTAGCGATGAAGAAACCCAATGGTTAATTGATACCTTTGTCTGGGCATTTGAGCATTTTGATGGCGAGTACTTTTTAAATGAAACGCAGATCGTTACTCCGACTCCCAGTTGTTTTCCTGAGCCGGTATCCAGCATTGAAGAGATGGCGGCGGTGGTTTTCTCTCGAGTAAAGTCCTATGCGGGATTACAACAGTGGCCAATCACTTTGGTTGCGCCTGAACGTATGCTCGCGTCGACCAGCATGACTAAGTTAAACATTGCAGGGCGTTGGCGCGGTGAGCAAGCGGTCATCGCTGAACCGGCTGCGCCTATTTTGATTTCTTATAATCCCAATCAAATAAATCAGCCTCAAGATCTGATCGCCAGTTATGCAGGTGTCATGGCAAAAGTTTTAATTTTACAGCGTGGCGTGTTACCTCCAGGTGGGGAAGCGCAATTAGACGCGGCTTGTGATGTGCTGGCGAGCTTTTTTGGCTTTGGGGTCATGGTGTCTAATACCGTATATCACTTTAGGGGAGGATGTGGTTCTTGCTACAACCAATATGCCAACCGAAAAGCTGCACTGACGGAGCAGCAGAGTGTTTTTGTGCACGCCCTAGTATGTCATTTTAAAGGGGTGAAAGATGGTCATAAGCATCTTAAGTCACACCTTGTGAGTCAGTATAAAAAGGCGAAAAAGCAAATTAATACTCTAATGGATAACTCAGAGCGGGGTGATTTACTGGCCTTACAGGAGCATGCACATGCTCGTTTATCTTGATGAGTTTATTTTAATTGCACTGGCACATTTTTTTGCTGTCGCAAGTCCCGGTCCCGATTTTGCGATAGTGCTTAAACAAAGTGTACAGCAGGGTAGAGCAAACGCCCTTTGGACAAGTTTTGGGGTTGGTCTTGGTATTTTAGTACATGTCAGTTATTGCTTATTGGGAGTTGCGTTACTGCTATCTCAATCCGAAACCTTGTTCACAGCAGTAAAGTACTTAGCCGCGCTTTACCTCGCTTACCTCGGTGGCCAGGCATTGCGGTATGCAAAACCCAATTCAGAGCAAGAAAATATCACTGAACACGCTGTTACTGAGTCTAATTGGACTGCATTAAAACGAGGTTTTTTGGTCAATGCCTTAAATCCTAAAGCAACGCTGTTCTTCTTATCGCTTTTTACCTTAGTGATTGAGCCAACCACACCAAGCAGTGTGCAGTTGTTTTACGGTGTTTATATGGCGTTGGCTACTTGGGCTTGGTTTTCGTTTTTATCTTTAGTTTTATCAAAAACAAGGGTAAGACAATTTTTTCGTCGTGCAGGACATTGGTTTGATCGCGGGATCGGTGTGATCATGTTACTGCTTGCAGTAAGATTGATGATCTAATGTGTGACAAAAACATTATTAACTTTAGTTTTGGTTCAAACATGTCGACCGCACGTCTGCTTGCTCGCTTACCACACGCGAAGCTACTTGGAGTGGGGAAATTGCATGGCTATCGGCTGACTTTTGATATGTTGAGCACCGATGGTTCAGCCAAGTGCAGTATTACGCCGAGCACTAAAGCAAATAGCCATGTTTATGGCGTTTTGTATGCGTTGGATGAGCAAGAAAAGGCGCGTTTGGACGACATTGAAGGGGAGCGCTACAGCTGTCATTGTTTGCCTGTTGAAAGGCAAGATGGCGGTATGGTGGACGCCTGGTGCTATATTGCTAACACCTTTGTGGAACATCAATTACCTTTCGATTGGTACGTACATCATGTGTTGGCCGGGGCAAAGGAGCATCAGTTTCCGACCAGCTATTTACAGGCAATTTCGGCGCAATCACACGTTACAGATAATAATAGTGACAGACAACAACAAGAATTAGCCATCTACCACTGTGATACTACAAAGTTAAACCTTAAGGCTTGACTGGTAACATCATGATTGGTTGTGGCAAAAAACCAAGGAAAAATAATGAAAATAAAACAATGGCTATTAACCTCAGGCCTAGTTGCTGCGAGTTTTTTTAGTGCACAGGCAAGCGCGGCAGTAAATCAACAGGATGTTGAAGCTGCGGTAAAAAGTGCAATGACAAAGTTTAATATTCCAGGTTTGGCAATTGGTATCGTAGAAGATGGTCAGGTTGTGATGACCAAGGGCTTCGGAGTGACGCATTTAAATAAGCCAGCCAAGGTCAATGCGGATACCTTGTTTGGTATTGCATCTAACACCAAAGCATTTACGGCAGCAGCGCTGGCGATGTTGATAGATCAAGGCAAACTGAGTTGGGATGACAAAGTCATTAAACATATTCCAGAATTTAAGCTTTACGATAGTTATGTTACTCAAGAGATGACTATCCGCGATTTATTAAGTCATCGAAGTGGATTGGGTCTTGGGGCGGGTGACCTTATGATCTGGCCTGATACTGATAAAACCATGGCTGAATTGCTGGCAGGTATTTCACATCTCAAACCTGATTCAAGTTTCCGCAGCCATTACGCTTATAACAATTTGATGTTTGTTGTTGCAGGAGAAGTCGTAAGCCGAGTTAGTGGTAAAGATTGGCGCGATTTTGTTGAGCAGGAAATGTTTACCAAGTTGGATATGGATGACTCAAAGGCTGGATTCTCTCGGATCCCGGCTAACAATAGTAATTGGGCGACTGGCCATATTCCGATGGATGGCAAACTTACACCGTTCTTTGTTAACTACCTAGAAGATTTCCGTGGTGCTGGCGCCATTGCGTCTAACGTGGATGACATGACCAAGTGGTTACAAACTCAGCTTGAAGGTGGTCGCTTACCTTCTGGCGAGCAGCTATTTAGCCAAGAGCAACAAGTGCAAATGTGGCACCCACACATTACGCGTATTCCCGCAGCAAAAGCCGCAGAAGTATACCACCAGCAGTTTAGAGGGTACGGCCTTGGCTGGGCGGTAGAAGACTACTTTGGTTATAAAAAGGTAGGTCACGGCGGTGGGATTTTAGGTATGGTGTCGCAAGTGGCGATGATCCCAGAGAAAAAATTGGGGGTGGTGGTCTTATCAAACCAGCAAAAATACCCTGCACTTTCCGCGATTATCAATGAAGTGTTTGAAGATGCGCTTGGTCTAGAAGATAAAGACTGGGTGCAGATCATCGCCGATGATTACTTTAAGGCGCAACAAGAAAAATATGCTAAAGCTGGGATAATCGAAGTTGCAAAACCACAACCTGCTTTACCATTAAACAACTACACAGGGACACTAACTAGCGCTTGGTATGGCGATGTGGTGGTGGAAAAGCTTGGTAAGGAACTGCGCATTGATTTTACGCATACGAAGCGCCTAAAGGGGAAACTTGAGCACCTAACCGGTAACACCTTTGTGGTACGTTGGGATGAGCCATTACTTGAAGCAGATGCTTACATCAATTTTGTGATGGATAAATCTCAACGGGTTGAGTCTGCTGCAATGGAATTTGTTAATCCGGAAATAACCGACTTTAGTTTCGATTTTCATAACTTGGATTTAAAGGCGAAAGAAATCCAGCATTAGGATATACCAAAGTATCAAAGCCACAACTATGTGGCTTTGATATAGTGAAAGGATAGCTACTTAAATCAACCACGTCGCAAACTAACATAGGATGTATATTCGTTATGCGTACTGCAATTATTACTCATCCATATTGCCGCAAGCATAAAATGACCGAGGAACATCCTGAGTGTCCTGCGAGGTTAGATGCGATATCAGACAGGTTGCTAGCGTCTGGACTTGATATCGCCATTGAGCACAAAACGGCGCTGAAAGCCGATACCTCACACTATGCATTGGTTCATGATCAAGCCATGATCAAAGAAGTAATGGATAAAATCCCTAATGAAGGGTTAACCGAGTTAGACGGCGACACTTGGCTTTGTCCTGATTCTATGAAAGCGATTGAACGCGCTGTCGGCGCAGGAATACTTGCGGTGGACGAAGTGGTTGCAGGTAAACTTGATGCTGCATTTTGTTCTGTTAGACCTCCTGGGCACCACGCCAATCAAAGTACTTCATCGGGATTTTGTGTCTTTAATAATGTTGCCATTGCCGCCGCTTATGCCAAGACAAAGGGCGTAGAGCGGGTGGCTATATTGGACATCGATGTACATCATGGTAATGGCACACAAGATATTTTCAAAGACGATCATAGCGTGTTACTTTGCTCTTTGTTTCAACACCCTTTTTATCCAAATACCGCGATTGAGAATCATCAAACACTTATCAACTCTCCTTTGAGTGCGGGAGCGGATGGCACAGACTTAAAAGCCTTGGTGGAGCAGCAATGGTTGCCTAAGCTGCAATCATTTAAACCTCAGCTCATTTTTATCAGCGCAGGGTTTGATGGTCATTTAGAAGATGATATGGGTGGACTAAAGTTTGTTGAACAAGATTACCAGTGGTTTACTGAGCAAGTGGTTGAGTTTGCAAACTCATCGGACTGTTTGGGGATTATTTCCTACTTAGAAGGGGGCTATGATCTTTCTTCTTTAGGCCGCAGCGCCGTGACACATATCAAAGCGCTGGTTGAAGGCGGTTAGCTTAGAATTAATAAATCAAAAGCCTGCTGAGTAGTGCTCAGTTGGATTTTGCTCACGCAACACTGGCCTTCGTCAACGAGATATTGTTGCACTAATTCGGTTAAATATTTCAAATCAATACACTGCACGGGCGCACCGTGTACGTTGCTGCAGCAATCGTTTGGGTATACTAGAATTAACCGCTTGAGTGACGCATCATCGAGCAGATGTGTTGCATCTCTAAGTGCTTTTTCATCTTCGATAAACTCTATACTTTGGTCTAATACCAGCAATAAAGGATAGGTTTTTATCGCCATAATTTGTTCTTGGTCAAGTTATCAAAAGTGTCGCCCAGTATACTTCAAATTGGAATAATATTGCGAGAGTGTGCTTATGGTTGGTGATTCACGTCAGTTACAGATCAAAGAAGTATTTACCAATAGCTTGTTATGTTGCGATGAGCAAACCAGTCTATATGATGCGGTTGCGCAAATGCGAGCGAGCAGAGTGAGCTCGATCTTTATTACCCGTGCTGATGACATTATTGGTATCTGGACTGAGTCGGATTGCGTTAAGCTCAACTTTAACGATCCTGACTTTGCCCAGGTGCCGATCCGAGAAGTGATGACTACACCGGTGCAAAAAATTCAAATTGATAAAACCTTGAGTGAGGCGACGGTCAAGTTCCACCAACTAGGGATCCGTCACTTACTCGTGGTGGACTCGGATAATCTGCCTTGTGGTGTGGTCTCTTTATCCGATATTGTGCGCAGCCAAGGGCTCGACCATTATTTGCATTTTAGACCAATTGAGCAACACTTTGACTCGAGCATTGTGATTTTAGACAGCGAAGACTGCGTCTCTGATGTTATCAATAATATGCGTGAGCTTAAGCTTACCGCTGTGCTGGTGTATAACCGTGAATTAAATGAGTATGGCATTATTACTCAGCGTGATATTGCGTATATTATTCTCAACCCAGATTGGCGTCAGCCTTGCTGGCAATTAGCCAGCTATCCGATGCTCTCCATGACGCCAAAAGACAGCCTATTCGATGCTTACCGGCTGATGACGGTAAACTCCATTCGTCATTTGGTAGTGACTTCCCCAGACTCGCAACAAGTGATAGGGCTATTGGCGCTCAAAAATGTCCTGACTGAAATTGAAACTGCGTATTGTAGCGAGCTGGAAAAAGTCCTAGTACAACGTGATATTGCACTGCAAAAATCGGAGAAGAATCTTTATCTAGCTAACCGCATCATTGATGCTTCTCTCGATGGCATTATGATCACCAAAAGTTCAGGTGAAATAATCCAGATCAACCCAGCGTTTAGTGCGCTTACCGGCTACAAAGATTACGAAGTACTAGGGAAAAACCCAAGCATATTGAGCTCTGGGCTACATGATGAATGCTATTATCAGAGCATGTGGCAAACGCTCAGAGAAACTGGTGTGTGGCAGGGCGAGATCTGCAATCGTAAAAAGAGCGGTGAGATTTATGTTGAATGGCTTACGATTATTGAGATCAGAGAGCCGTACAGTGACGACATGCTTTACGCAGCCATTTTTAGCGACATTACGGAGCGTAAAAATGCTGAAGAAAAAATTGCTCGCTTAGCCTATTTTGATGAATTGACTGGGCTGCCTAATCGCCGCTTATTTTACGACAGACTCTCTATGGCATTGGCATCAGCGCACCGCTACAAGCAAAAACTCAGTGTGATGTTTATAGATTTAGACCGCTTTAAGGAAGTGAATGACTCTCTTGGCCACAGCGCCGGAGATGAGTTATTGGTACAGGTTAGTGAGCGGATAAAGTCTATTCTGAACGAAGGTGACACCTTAGCGCGACTTGGGGGCGACGAATTTGTTGTGCTTCTGAGCGAAGTGAATGGTATGTCGGAGGTCATTGAGTTTGCTGACCAAATGTTGATGGCATTATCGAGCCCCTTTCAACTTGGTGATATGCAGGTGGCAGCGACGGCCTCGATGGGGGCTGCTATTTATCCCGAAGATGGTCATGACACGGAAACATTGCTTAAACACGCCGATGTTGCTATGTATCGCTCCAAAGAAGTAGGGCGCAACTCCTTTCAGTTATTCGAAGCTTCGATGAATGCACGTTCATTTGAGCGTTTATCCATGCTAAGCCGTTTTCAGAATGCCTTAGAAAATGATGAATTTGAACTGCATTTTCAACCCTTGCAGTGCTTAACCAGTAGTCGTATTTCCAGTGTTGAGTGCTTGCTGCGCTGGCGCGACCCAAATCTTGGGATGATCTCGCCGGCTCAATTTATTCCACTTGCTGAGGAGCTTGGGCTTATTATTCGCTTAGATCAGTGGGTAATAGATAAAGCCTGTCAGCACCTGGCTAAATGGCAACGCGCAGGTGTTGATATTAGGCGCTTGGCGATTAATATCTCGGCGTCACATGTCACTCAAGGTGACCTGTATCAATGTGTTGCGCAGGCATTAAAGAAGCACAACGTCGACGGCAAGTATCTTGAGCTTGAGCTTACTGAAAATAGCTTTATCGGTAATCTGCTTGAGGCTAAGTACACTTTGAAAAAACTCAAGGAACTGGGTGTAAAACTGGCGATTGATGACTTTGGTACAGGGTATTCTGCGCTCAGTTACTTGGCTAAACTGCCCATCGACATCCTAAAAATAGATGCTAGTTTTATTGCTAAGGTGCCCGATGAATATGGCAACAGCGAAATTGTTTCGGCAATTGTGGCGATGGCTAAGGCGCTCAACCTGCAAGTTGTAGCTGAGGGCGTAGAAAAGCCTGTACAGAAACGTTACCTGCGCAAGCTAGGTTGTCATACAATCCAAGGTTACGTCTTCTGTAAGCCGCTTACAGAAGACGATTGGCATGCATTTTATTCGTCAGAGAAGGTAATCTCGTAAGAAGTAAACTTACGAATATTGATCACACCATTATCAAAAATAAGGTATTGGCCTTTGATCCCTTCAAGCACGCCTGATACTACAGGGTCTTTATCAAAGTTAAACGAGCTGATTTTACTCGGGTGCTGCTCTACTGGGAAAGTGAGATCTACCACTTCCTCGTCCAGCACTTCAATGGCGGTTGCACCAAAAAGTTCAGCAAGTTCGTCGAGCTTTGCTTGGATCTCGGGAATAAGCTTAGCGGCTTCTGCTTTGAGGTCTATTTCAGGATTGATGCCTTTGAGCATATTGCGCCAGTTAGTCTTATCGGCAATAAACTGAGCCAGTGCCACTTCCACTAATCCTGACTGGTGACGGGTTTGCACCTTAAAAATCGGCAGTGCTTGCGTTGCGCCTTGATCTATCCAACGCGTTGGGATCTGCGTATGACGAGTGATCCCAACTTTAAGACCTGAGGTATTGGCCAAGTACACATAGTGCGGGATCATACAGTTCTCTTCTCCCCATTGGGGTTCACGACAGGTACCTTGATCATAGTGGCAGGTCTCTGGCTTCATAATGCACATGTCGCAGCTAGCGAGCTTTTTCATACACACGAAACAGTGGCCTTGCGAATAGCTCTTTTTGGTTTTTTTACCACAGCTACTGCAAAATATATTGCCGGTGAAGGTAAGGGTAACTGGTTTACCAAAGTAATCGTTGAGCGATACTAAGTTATCACCCACGGGTAATTGATATTGAATAGGTTCAACAAGCGCTGACTTTAACTTGCTGAGTGTACCTTGTACTTGCATCTTTGCCCCTAAAAATGCTCATAAAAGGGTAGGATACCATTACAAACTTAGAAACGCAGTGTGTAAAAATGAAAAAGGCCAGCGCCGGGCTGGCCTTGCAAAGCTTAATGTGAATTAGCTTTCGCGTGCGATTGCACGATATGCGATATCTGTGCGGTACTCTACACCATCCCAGTGAATGTCTTTCACTAGAGAGTAGGCGCGTTTTTGCGCTTCGGTTACCGTGTGACCAAGGGCCGTTGCACATAATACTCGACCACCAGCGGTGACTACATGCTCGCCATCTTGCTTAGTACCAGCATGGAACACTTTTTCACCTTCAGGGTAGTTCACTTGAAGACCTGAAATAGCATCACCCTTAGGGTAGTTGCCTGGGTAGCCACTAGCTGCAAGCACAACACCAACAGCAGCTCGCGGATCGAATTCAATCGATGTTTGATCAAGCTCTTCACGGTTTGCCGCTTCAATTAGCTCAACTAAATCAGATTGGAGGCGTAACATGATAGGCTGTGTTTCTGGGTCGCCAAAGCGGCAGTTATACTCGATAACTTTTGGTGTGCCGTCTGCTGTGATCATCAAACCAGCGTATAGGAAACCTGTATAAGGGTGACCTTCTTTCGCCATACCTTCAACCGTTGGATTGATCACTTCGGCCATGATGCGGTCATGAATATCTGGCGTGACTACAGGAGCTGGAGAGTATGCACCCATACCACCTGTGTTTGGGCCTTTATCTCCATCGTATGCACGCTTGTGATCTTGGCTGGTGGCAAAAGGAAGTACATTTTTGCCGTCAACCATGACGATGAAAGAGGCTTCTTCACCTTCTAAAAACTCTTCAATAACCACACGGCTGCCTGCTTCGCCAAAAGCATTACCCGCAAGCATATCGCGGATAGCTTCTTCCGCTTCCGCTTCGGTCATTGCCACAATGACCCCTTTACCAGCAGCAAGCCCATCAGCCTTAACGACGATAGGTGCCCCTTGTGCTTTCAAGTAGGCAAGCGCAGGCTCAATCTCTTCAAACGTTTGATAAGCCGCTGTTGGAATATCATGACGTGCTAAAAAGTCTTTAGTAAACGACTTTGAACCTTCCAACTGCGCTGCCGCTTGAGTAGGTCCAAAAATAGCTAAGCCTTCTTCACGGAAACGGTCAACTACACCGATAACCAGTGGCGCTTCAGGGCCAACAATGGTTAATTGCACATTGTTTTCTTTAGCAAAGACGACCAAGGCATCGATATCTTCAACGCCGATAGCTACGTTTTCGAGTTTAGGCTCAAGCGCAGTACCTGCGTTACCAGGTGCTACAAAAACCGTTTTTACAGATGGGTTTTGTGCGGCTTTGAACGCAAGCGCATGCTCACGTCCACCGCTGCCAATGACTAGTACATTCATGGCGAAATTTTCCTATTAAAGCTTTTTGAATTTTAAGGTCATGCGGTCGCTTTCCCCAATCGCTTTATATTGCGCTGCTTTTTCATCACCTAGCGCTAAGCGAGGTGGCAGAGTCCAGACGCCTTTTGGGTGATTGGCGCTGTCTAGTGGGTTGGCGTTAATGTCGCTGCTTGCAACTAATTCAAACCCAGCTTGCTTGGCGATATCAACAACATAACTTTGCTTCATATAACCTGACGACTTTTGATCATCAAGTTGACGGTGCTCAGGTAGGCGGTGTTCAACCACACCTAAAATGCCACCAGGTTTCAGTGCCTTATTAAACGCGTTGAACGCGCTAAGTACACCTTCATCCCCTTTACCCATGTACCAGTTATGTACGTTACGGAAGGTAAGTACCACGTCTGCACTGCCTTGTGGCGCAATATTACTGTGCGTCACTGGTGCAAATTCCGTGATCTTTACTTCACTATAGTCTGGGTTGGTTGCTACTTTTTCTTTGTAGCCTTTTAATGAGCGTTGATAGTAGCCAACATCTGAATCAGCAGGGAAGTGCGCTGCGTAATAGGTGCCTTGACCTTTAACCAGCGGCGCTAAAATCTCACTATACCAACCACCACCAGGTGCAATTTCTACCACGGTCATTGATGGCTCAATGCCAAAAAAAGCAAGCGTTTCACTTGGGTGGCGATATTGGTCTCGGGCTCTATTGCTCTCAGCTCGATTGTCGCTAGCAACGGCTTTTGCAATCGCGCTTGGTACTGCTTGGCTGGAGTTAGATTCTGTCGCGTTACAGCCCACTAAAGTAGTAAATACTGCAGCAGCGATAAGAGATTTCATACCTAGATTCATCGTTAGCTTCCTTCATTCTGTTATGATTATGCTGTAGCCAGAATACTGGAAATTAGCTGAAACAAAAAGCGCGAAACTCATAAGTTTCGCGCTTTATTGATTAATGACGGAAGTGGCGCATGCCGGTAAACACCATTGCCATTCCCGCTTCATCAGCGGCGGCAATCACCTCTTCATCACGCATTGAACCACCCGGCTGGATAACCGCGGTGATACCCGCAGCTGCAGCGGCATCAATGCCATCACGGAATGGGAAGAACGCATCAGAAGCCATCACAGAACCCGGAACTTCTAGGTTCTCGTCCGCGGCTTTGATCCCTGCGATTTTTGCAGAGTATACGCGGCTCATTTGGCCTGCGCCCACACCAATAGTCATGCCATCACGGGCGTAAACAATTGCGTTGGACTTAACAAATTTAGCGACTTTCCAGCAGAACAGTAGATCTTTTAGTTCTTGCTCTGTAGGTTGACGTTTTGAAACCACCTTAAGGTCGTCCAAACCAACCATACCTTGATCACGATCTTGTACTAAGATACCGCCATTAACACGTTTAATATCAGTACCTGTGGTTTTGTTTGACCACTGACCACATTCTAGTAAACGTACATTTTGCTTCGCAGCAACGATTTGTGCGGCTTCTTCTGATACGCTAGGTGCGATGATAACTTCAACAAACTGACGCGCTACGATGGCTTCCGCCGTGTCGCCGTCTAGCTCTCGGTTAAAGGCGATGATACCACCGAAGGCAGAAGTTGGGTCGGTCTTAAATGCGCGGTCATAGGCGGCAAGAATGTTTTCATCTACCGCAACACCACAAGGGTTTGCGTGTTTTACGATAACACAAGCCGGCTTATCAAACTCTTTAACACACTCAAGTGCTGCATCGGTATCAGCGATATTGTTATAAGACAGCGCCTTACCTTGAAGTTGTTTAGCTGTCGCGACGGATGCTTCTTCAATGTTGTTTTCAACATAGAAAGCAGCGTCTTGATGCGAGTTTTCACCGTAGCGCATATCTTGCTTCTTAGTGAATTGCATATTGATAGTGCGAGGGAATTTGGTTTCCTCTGCTGCTTCTTCCGTATAATCCGGAACCATTTTACCGAAGTAGTTGGCAATCATGCCGTCATACTGTGCGGTATGCTCATAGGCCGCAATAGCAAGGTCGAAACGTGTCTTGTATGTTGTAGAGCCAGAGTTCGCCTTCATTTCTTCAATGACGCGGCTGTAGTCATTCGCATTTACAACAATGGTCACGTCTTTGTGGTTCTTAGCCGCAGCACGAACCATAGTTGGACCACCAATATCGATATTTTCGATTGCATCTTCTAGGCTACAGTCAGCTTTCGCAACAGTTTGTGCGAAGGGGTATAAGTTGACTACTACCATATCGATTGCAGAAATATTGTTTTCAGTCATGACGTCTTCGTCTTGACCGCGACGTCCTAAGATACCGCCGTGCACTTTTGGGTGAAGCGTTTTAACGCGACCATCCATGATTTCTGGGTGGCCAGTGTAATCAGATACTTCTGTTACTTTAATGCCGTTGTCTGCAAGTAGTTTGCAAGTACCGCCAGTTGACAAAATTTCTACGCCTTGAGCTGCAAGTGCTGTGGCGAATTCAACGATACCGGTTTTATCTGACACGCTTAGTAGGGCGCGACGAATTGGACGATGTATATCCATGATGGTTCAGGTTTCCTCAATGATTAGTTAAGGGCTAGCTTAGAAAGCCGGTATTTTAGCGCATTATTGTTAAGATGACGATGTTAAAAGGCGAGATAAACATGAGAAAAGTGCGATATGAAAAGGATAAATGTCCGCTAGATGCTGAATTTTAAACAATAAAAAAGCACCCGAAGGTGCTTTTTTATCAACTAAATTTTACTAGCAGTGCTTAGTTCATGCCGTATTTTTTTAGCTTCTTGCGAAGTGTGCCACGGTTAATGCCTAAAAGGATCGCTGCACGAGTTTGGTTACCACGAGTATAAGTCATAACCTCTTCAAGTAGAGGTGCTTCAAGCTCAGAAAGAACTAACTCATAAACGTCTTGTACGTCTTGACCATTAAGCTGCTTTAGGTAGTGATGTACAGCTTTTTTAACTGCATCGCGCAAAGGTTGCGGTTTCTCTTGTGACTGAACATGAGCGTTAGTAATAAATGGAGAAGTCACATTTTGTTCGAACATCGTTATGTCTCTTTCTTAGTTAGCCTGAAGGATGAATAAATTCATTCACCCTAATGTTTCAAAATAGTCTTCTAATGCCTCGATTTGCGCTTCTGGCGTCTCCAAGGCATTGAATACTCGCCTAAATTGACCTTCTTGGTCATGGGCCTGCAAATACCAAGATACATGCTTGCGTGCGATGCGCGCTCCCATTGGCTCACCATAGAATTGATGAAGATTTACTAAGTGCTCCATCAATATTGCTCGAACCTCTGCTATTTCAGGTTCTGGCAAATGTTCACCGGTTTGCAAATAATGGTCTATTTCTCGGAAAATCCAAGGACGACCTTGGGCGGCTCGACCAATCATAATGGCATCTGCGCCCGTGTATTCCAGCACCTGTTTCGCTTTTTCAGGAGACGTAATGTCACCGTTTGCTATCACAGGAATAGATACTGAACGTTTAATTTCTCTGATCGTGGCGTATTCAGCTTCGCCCTTATACATACATGCTCTTGTACGGCCATGCACGGCTAGCGAAGCAATGCCTCGACGTTCAGCTATGCGAGCAATCTCAACACCATTACGATTGTCTGTGTCCCATCCTGTACGGATTTTTAACGACACAGGTACGTCAACGGCAGCAACCACAGCGGTTACGATTTCGTCAACCAACTCTGGATATTGCAACAATGCTGAGCCTGCAAGCTTCTTGTTCACTTTCTTAGCGGGGCAGCCCATATTGATATCTATGATCTGCGCACCGTTTGCGACATTAAATTGTGCTGCTTGCGCCATCAACTCAGGATCTGCTCCTGCGATTTGTACCGAGCGAATGCCCGATTCACCGCTGTGATCCATGCGATTTTGCGACTTATCGGTTTTCCACACTTTTGGATTTGAAGACAACATTTCTGATACCGCAAGCCCAGCACCTAGACGTCGACACAGTTGTCGAAACGGTCTGTCGGTGATCCCAGCCATTGGTGCTACGATAAGATTGTTTTCAAGTTGGTATGGACCAATACGCACTACAGTTTAATCCGCCTTACCTCAAGGGGCGCTAAGTTTACGGTTTTTTTCGCAAAAATCAAAGGTTATAAATTGAACATAATTGCTTTTTTTTTGAACTTTATGGGTTGACATTTGATAACAACCTGAGAGCCCAGATAATTTGCACGAAATTTATGCAAAAACAATTTTAAAGGGACAATTTGAGCCGAAAATTTAAGCTGTGAAAAATGCGTAAAGCCTGTTAATTACAGGCTTTACCAGTTAAAACTTACTAACTTTCATTGACTCGCTGATACTTTTGTCAGCGTGACGTTAGCAGCCTTATTTTTTCACACCGCTGACGCGCGTCCATTCACCCTGTTGAGCAATGTTGTCTAGCTTTAAAAATGGCGCATAAACATCCGCAACAGATTGTGCTTGCTCTTCTAAAATACCAGACATGGCGATGGCACCTTTGTCGCCCAAGAAGCCGAGAATGATTTCGTGTAGCTCTCTCAGCGGCTGTGCAAGAATATTAGCAACAACGATATCAGCACTGAATTGCGGCTGATTTTCAGGTAAATACACTTCTAGTTTATCTGCAACGCCATTGCGCTCGGCATTATCGCGGCTTGCGATAAGCGCTTGTGGATCGATATCAATACCAATTACACGCTCAGCGCCCAATTTGATTGCTGCAATGCCTAAAATCCCAGAGCCACAGCCAAAATCAACGACCGTTTTACCGCTGAGGTTTTGTTGTTCTAACCATTGCAGGCAAAGTGCGGTTGTAGCATGGGTACCAGTACCAAATGCAAGACCAGGATCCAGTAGCACATTGACGGCATTGGGATCTGGCACATCACGCCAGCTTGGGCAAATCCATAATCTCTCGCCAAACTTAATTGGGTGGAAATTATCCATCCACTCGCGTTCCCAGTCTTTGTCTTCTAGCTGTTCAAGCTTGTAGTTTAACGGCTTGTCATATTGTGACTGGACAAAGTCAACGACTGCTTGCATATCATGATTCGCTTCAAATAAACCGATCACCGTTGTCTCAGGCCATAAGATGACTTCGCCAGGTTTTGGTTCGTAAACGGGATTGTTTTTACTATCCATGAATGTGACAGACGGACAACCGACATCCATAAGCATATCGCTTAACGCATCGGCATCGGCTTTATCTGAATAAATTCGGATTTGGATCCAAGCCATGTGTGTATACCTATTTAATCCAATTACTATAAAAAAGGCCGCTGAATAGCGGCCTTAATCTTATTTGCTACTTTTTAGCCCTTAACGTCTAAAAAGCTCTTTAATAGATCTGAGCGAGAAGGGTGGCGCAGCTTACGTAGTGCTTTAGCTTCAATCTGACGAATACGCTCACGTGTAACATCAAACTGTTTACCCACTTCTTCTAACGTGTGGTCTGTATTCATATCGATACCAAAACGCATACGTAGTACTTTAGCTTCACGAGCTGTAAGACCTGCCAGTACTTCGTTGGTCGCGCCACGAAGACTTTCCATCGTTGCTGAATCAATCGGCGACTCGATAGTTGTGTCTTCGATAAAGTCACCAAGATGTGAATCTTCATCATCACCAATTGGCGTCTCCATTGAGATTGGCTCTTTGGCGATCTTTAACACTTTGCGGATCTTGTCTTCAGGCATCATCATACGTTCTGCCAATTCTTCAGGACTTGGCTCACGGCCCATTTCCTGTAGCATTTGACGAGAGATACGATTCAGTTTGTTGATTGTTTCAATCATATGCACTGGAATACGGATAGTTCTTGCCTGGTCCGCAATTGAGCGAGTAATCGCCTGACGGATCCACCACGTTGCGTATGTTGAAAACTTATAACCACGACGGTATTCAAATTTATCAACCGCTTTCATCAGACCGATGTTACCTTCTTGGATCAGATCCAAGAACTGCAGACCACGGTTGGTATACTTTTTAGCGATTGAAATTACAAGACGTAAGTTCGCTTCAACCATTTCTTTCTTCGCACGGCGAGCTTTTGCTTCACCAATACTCATGCGACGGTTGATGTCTTTAATACGCTCAATGCTAAGGCCAGTGCTATCTTCAAACGCTTTAAGCTTGTTAACACAACGCTCGATTTCAGGTTTTACTTCAGCAAGTTTTACTGAGTGTTTTTCACCTGATGCAATTTCAGCATCGATCCATGCGGTATCGGTTTCGTTATTAGCAAAGTGCTTAACGAAAACCTTTTTTGGTACCTTGGCAATTTGAACTGCTTGCTTCATGATGATGCGTTCTTGAACACGCACTTTATCCATCATGTCGCGCATGTTATTTACCATGCGGTCAAATTGCTTAGGAACTAACTTGAAAGTACGGAAGTGATCGCCGATTTCCTGAATTGCAGCTTTCGCATCTGGGTGCGAGCGACCTTTACTTTCAAAAATTTCTCGCGCGGCATTGTACAGCGTACGAAGATGTTCAAAATGCTCGCGAGCTTCTTCAGGATCCGGGCCTGAATCGCCTTCTTCTGAGTCGTCATCTTCATCATCTTCATCATCTTCGTCATCCAAGTCTTCATCACTTAGCTCAGAACCGATGTGTGTTGCTGAAATTGGTGCTTCGTTTTCCTCGACAGCATTAGGATCAAAGAAACCAGAAACAATGTCGCTTAGGCGCATTTCTTCCGCTTCGTACTTGTCCCATTGTTCTAGAAGATAAGTAATGGCTTCAGGGTATTCTGCAACAGAAATCTGTACTTGGTTGATCCCTTCCTCGATACGCTTAGCGATTTGGATTTCGCCTTCACGAGTTAGAAGTTCAACCGTACCCATTTCACGCATGTACATACGAACAGGGTCAGTTGTGCGGCCAATTTCTTTTTCTACTGTTGCTAAAGCCGCAGCTGCTGCTTCCGCAGCATCCTCATCTGTTGTTGTTTCTTGCATCATCAACTCGTCAGCATCAGGCGCATTTTCAGAGACCTGAATACCCATATCGTTGATCATGCTGATGATATCTTCTACCTGATCTGAGTCTATGATGTCTTGTGGAAGATGATCGTTAACTTCTGCAAAAGTTAAATAACCTTGCTCTTTACCTTTCTGAATCAGAAGTTTGAGTTGTGACTGAGGAGATTGATCCATAGAGAAATTTGCTTCCACTCTGAAAAGTTGATACAACAGGCGCCAGCTATTTAACAGCTAAATTTTGATGACGCAGTGAATAGAACATTATAGCACCGAAAATTGCTATTGACTAGAACTTCTACTGTTTAAGCGCTTGGGTAAGGAGTGCGCATTCTAGCCGCTCATCATTTGTTAGGCCTTCGGTTTTCTCCTTTATTAATAGGGTCTCTAGGCGATAATTTAAACACTGATCTTCAATAAATTGAAAAGTATTTTTAAATTCGTCTTCTAGCCTATCTTCAGCAACGCCATGTTGCCACACGGCAAGCTTTTTCAAGGCATCGAATTCAGCTTGGTCGCGATAATGTTCAAGTAACTGCGCTGTGTTTATTTGCGGGTTATCGTGACATAACATTTGTAAGCTCAGTAGCAGCTGAATACCTGGGATCGCCATTTCACCGAGTTCAGGCATATACTCAACCGTTTGCGCAAGCTGTGGATGTTGGAGCAGTAAGCCAATCGCTCGACGCATTGGCGTGACTTTAAATTGGCGCTCAATTTTATTCTGCTGTTTGTTACTTGCCAATTTAGCACTAAGTTGCTCACGAGTACGACCAATTAATCTAGCTAAGGTAGTTAACAAACTCTCTTGGTAGTAGTCACTGGGTATTTTGCTGATCAGTGGAATGGCATCGGTAAGCAGCTTGGATTTGCCTGCATCATTTGTAAGGTCGCATTGCTCGCGTAATTTGGTAAACAATACTTGCGTATAATCGGTTGCCGTGTCCAGCCGCGCTTCAAAGGCGTCTTTGCCTTCTTGCTGTACTAATGAGTCTGGATCTTCACCATCAGGTAAAAAGACAAACTGTAGAGACTTACCGTCTTTTAAATTAGGTAAAGCATGGTCAAGTGCACGCCAAGCCGCATCGCGGCCAGCTCTGTCACCGTCATAGCAGCATATCACTCTGTTGGTATTTCGAAACAAAGTTTGCATATGTTCAGCTGTGGTTGCAGTGCCTAACGCGGCAACGGCGTAATCAATGCCTTTTTCTGCAAGGGCAACGACGTCCATATAGCCTTCCACAATCAACACTTTATCTAATTGCTTATGGGCTTGTTTAGCTTCATAAAAACCATAAAGTTCGAAACTTTTATGGAAAATGCGTGTTTCAGGCGAGTTTAGATATTTAGGGCCTTGATCTGCACCCATTATCCTTCCGCCAAATGCGATGACACGACCACGTTTATCACGAATAGGGAACATCAAGCGATCGCGGAAGAAGTCAAATTGGCGGCCAGCTGACTTTTCTGATGCTAATTTCAAATCAAGTAGCTGTTGTTTGTGCTCAGGCTTGCGGGCTATTTGATTACACAATGACTCCCATTCAGGTGGTGCATAACCAATCATAAACTTTTGTACAGTTTCGCCACTCAGGCCGCGGCCTTTTACGTAGTCAATTACTTGAGTGGCATTGCTATGATGTTTTAACTGATGCTGATAAAACTTAGCGGCTTGGAGCATTAAGTCATAATCAGACTTTTTTTCTTCCATTGAACGCTGCGGCCCTTGCGGGGCGTTTTCGCGTGGTACTTCTAAGTTTAATAGGGCGGCTAATTCTTCAATAGCATCGACAAACTCAAGCTTGTCGTATTCCATTAAAAAGGAAATTGCGTTGCCATTAGCACCACAGCCGAAGCAATGATAAAACTGTTTATCACGTGACACGGTAAATGAAGGCGTTTTTTCATTGTGAAATGGACAGCAGGCTTGATAGTCTTTTCCTGCTTTTTTTAATCCCACACGACCGTCTATGAGCTCGACAATGTCCGCTCTTGCGAGCAAGTCATCAATAAACTGTCTAGGGATTTTGCCTTTCATTTAAGTTCCGAAGTTATATTAGTGAGTGAGCGCATTATATCAAGTAGCAACGAGAAAAAATCAACTTAATTCAATTAAGGTATCTTATTAGCGCTGCATTGATACGCATGACGCCTAAAACGAAGAAACCGAGCACTAGGCTCGGTTCACTTATCAATCATACAATTGTATGTGGGCTTAAGCGGTAAGTCTTTGCTTAATTAAACCAGAGACTTTACCCATATCAGCACGACCTTCAGCTTCTGCTTTAATCGCACCCATTACTTTGCCCATGTCTTGCATGCCTGACGCACCAGTTTGTGCAATCACGGCATCAATTAGCTCGACAAGTTCATCTTCGCTAAGTGGCTTAGGAAGGAATGTCTCAAGTACGCTAATTTCGTTAGCTTCGATATCAGCTAAGTCTTCACGCCCTGCATCTTTATACTGGGTATAAGAATCGCGACGCTGCTTAACCAACTTAACTAAAACCGCAGTAATGCCTGCGTCGTCTAGTGTAGTTTGGTTGTCGATTTCTCGCTGTTTAATTTCAGCAAGTACCGCACGAATCGCGCCAAGACGAAGTTTCTCTTTGGCTTTCATCGCTTCTTTTTGCGCGTCTTTTAGCGTAACTAATAAGCTCATTGATACAAGACCAATACTGATTAGTATAATTTAACGCGACGTGCGTTTTCGCGAGAAAGCTTCTTCATGTGACGCTTAACCGCTGCAGCTTTTTTGCGCTTACGCTCAGCAGTTGGCTTCTCGTAGTGCTCGCGACGACGAACTTCAGAAAGGATACCTGCTTTTTCACATGAACGTTTGAAACGACGTAGTGCAACGTCAAACGGCTCGTTTTCTCTTACTTTAATTACTGGCATTAAAAATTCACCTACCTAATTAATGAGCTTAGCTCTATCTGGCTAAAAACTAGCCAATTGGTTCAAAAATGGTGCGGTATTGTAATCTGAAGCAAGACCGCATGTAAAGCCTAAATTATAGCTAAAAACACCAGCCCTGTCATGTCATACGCTAGCGGCTGTTTTTTCATTCTTTATGAGGGAATTTCAGCGCTGATAAAGGCGGCAGATCACTTGTCCTGCATGCTTTTCTTTAATCACTTGCCAATTTTCTGGTGTTTCAGGTTGTGCCTCTTGTTCAAATTCAACGTAGATGAGTGCGTCTTCGCTGAGCCAAGATTGTGATTCAAGTAAGTCACAACAAGGAGTCACAAGCCCTTTGCGAAAGGGTGGGTCAATAAAAACCAAGTCATATTGCTGTTGCTTAAGGTTATTTGCCAGCATGGTTAACGCGTCGGTATTAATGATTTCAACGTTATCCAGTTTGAGTAAAGTTGCATTATTGCTAAGCTGCGTCGCCGCTGTTTTATCCAGTTCGATAAAAGTTCCGCTTGCAGCGAAGCGTGAAATAGCCTCAAATCCTAGACTGCCAGCACCGGCAAAGCAATCGAGTACTTTTGCGTCTCTTACGTCCTGCATGAGCCAATTAAAAACGGTTTCTTTCATTCTATCTGTTGTTGGTCTTAATCCCACAACATCATGAACTGGTAACTTGCGACCTTTATGCTTACCACTGATCAGGCGGATGAAACCAGACTGTTTGGTATTTGACTTAGGCTTAGATTTTCTCATAGCGACGTAATTTGCTTCTTTATTAA
Organism: Pseudoalteromonas sp. OF5H-5; assembly: GCF_021530695.1. Classification (NCBI taxonomy): domain Bacteria; kingdom Pseudomonadati; phylum Pseudomonadota; class Gammaproteobacteria; order Alteromonadales; family Pseudoalteromonadaceae; genus Pseudoalteromonas; species Pseudoalteromonas sp. OF5H-5. Next base: position 57,861 of record NZ_JAKGBF010000007.1, on the reverse strand, counting down.
AGGTTCTTGGTGTCAGGATTTTTCATCCTTACGGAACATGGTACACTTGCACGCAATTTTGTCTAAGCACTAAGGTTGCCATCCTCGGCTTGCCTTTCGAGCCCAAAATTAAGTGTGATATCAATCCAAGTAAAAGCAATAAGCTGATGCGGATTGGCGTTTTCGAGTATGGTAGCAAGATCATCAACATTTTGCTTTGGGTTTATGCAATTTATCTAACACGGTCATAAGTGAATATGGGAAAGAAAAACAAATTTTTATCTTGGTTGGGCTTTGGTAAATCCGATAAAGAGCAACAAGAAGCTGAGCGCCAAGAACAGTTAGCAAAAGAACAAGCTGAGCGTGAGGAAGCAGAACTTCAGGCACAACTTGCGAAAGAACAAGCTGAGCGTGAGGAAGCAGCACACCAAGAACAGTTAGCGAAAGAACAAGCTGAGCGTGAAGAAGCTGAACGTCAGGCACAATTAGCAAAAGAACAAACTGAACGTGAAGAGGCCGAACGTCAGGCGCAATTAGCGAAAGAACAAGCTGAACGTGAAGAAGCAGAGCGCCAGGCGCAACAAGCGAAAGAACAAGCTGAGCGTGAAGAGGCAGAACTTCAGGTACAACTTGCGAAAGAACAAGCTGAGCGTGAGGAAGCAGAACGTCAGGCGCAACAAGCAAAAGAACAAGCTGAGCGTGAGGAAGCAGCACGCCAAGAACAGTTAGCGAAAGAACAAGCCGAGCGAGAGGAAGCCGAACGTCAGGCACAATTAGCGAAAGAACAAGCCGAGCGTGAAGAGGCAGAACGTCAGGCACAATTAGCGAAAGAACAAGCTGAGCGTGAAGAAGCGGAACGTCAGGCGCAATTAGCGAAAGAACAAGCTGAGCGTGAAGAAGCGGAACGTCAGGCGCAATTAGCGAAAGAACAAGCTGAGCGTGAAGAAGCAGAGCATCAGGCACAATTAGCAAAAGAACAAGCTGAGCGTGAAGAGGCCGAACGTCAGGCACAATTAGCAAAAGAACAAGCCGAGCGTGAAGAATCAGAACGTCAGGCACAACTAGCAAAAGAACGAGCCGAGCGTGAAGAGGAAGAGCGTCAAGCACAATTAGCTCAAGAACAAGAAAAGCCGAAAAAAGAAGGTTTCTTCTCCCGCCTTAAAAAAGGCTTGTTGAAAACCAAGGCCAATATCGGCTCAGGCTTTGCTTCGGTATTCAAAGGCAAGAAAATCGATGATGAGCTGTTCGAAGATCTAGAAACGCAATTGCTAACGGCTGATATTGGTGTTGAAACCACGATGAAGCTAATAGATAACCTGACTGATGCCGCTGATAGAAAGCAGTTAAAAGACGGTGAAGCTTTATATGATCTAATGAAAAAAGAAATGTCAGAGATCTTAAAAACGGCTGAGCAACCGCTTGAGATCCCTACCGATAAGAAACCTTTTGTTATCTTAATGGTCGGCGTAAATGGCGTTGGTAAAACGACAACAATCGGTAAGCTTGCCAAACAGTTTCAAAGCGAAGGTAAATCTGTCATGTTGGCGGCTGGCGATACTTTCCGCGCGGCTGCGGTAGAGCAGTTGCAGGTATGGGGTGAAAGAAACAGTATCCCTGTTGTTGCCCAGCACACAGGTGCTGATTCTGCGTCGGTGGTATTTGATGCCTTCCAAGCCGCTAAAGCGAGAAATATCGATGTATTAATAGCGGATACAGCGGGTCGATTACAAAATAAAGATAACCTAATGCAAGAGCTTGAGAAGATAGCTCGAGTAATGAAAAAGTTAGACCCAGACGCGCCACATGAAGTGATGTTGACGATTGATGCCGGAACTGGTCAGAATGCGATTAGCCAGGTAAAACTGTTTAATCAAGCGGTTGGCTTAACTGGTATCACGTTAACTAAGCTTGATGGTACAGCCAAAGGTGGGGTTATCTTTGCTGTGGCGGATCAGTTTAAGGTGCCAATTCGATATATCGGTGTAGGTGAAGGCATTGATGACTTACGCACCTTTAAGAGTGATGATTTTATCGAGGCATTGTTCAGTCAAGAATAAATAGAGACATCAGTTGCAATAAAGCGGGCAAATTTGCCCGCTTTATTCGATTGCCGAATTGCTACAATGCCACGGACTGAGTGTCATGGTTAAAATAAGTATAAGAGGCCAACATGATTAAATTTGAGCAAGTGAGCAAAACTTATCCTGGTGGGCACAAAGCACTGGAAAAAGTGAGCTTTGAACTTGCAAATGGAGAACTCGCATTTTTAACCGGCCACAGTGGCGCTGGTAAAAGTACATTATTAAAGTTGGTTAGCGTGATGGAAAGGCCATCAGCAGGCCGTGTCTACATTAATGGTGTCGATCTCAATACGGTATCTAACCGGCAAGTTCCTTTTGTTCGCCGAGATATTGGGATTATTTTTCAAAACCACCGCCTACTCGAACGTTACAGCGTATTTGATAACGTCGCACTACCTTTAGTTATTGAAGGTACTCACCATAAACAGATCACCAAAAGAGTACATGCCGCTCTGGACAAGGTGGGTTTGCTTGATAAAGCAAAGTGCCATCCGAGTGTGTTATCTGGAGGTGAACAGCAACGTGTTGGCATAGCAAGAGCGATTGTTAACTCGCCGCCTTTGCTGCTTGCAGATGAACCTACGGGGAACTTAGACCCAGAACTATCGATGGAAATTCTGAACCTATTTGAAGAATTTAATCGCCGTGGTACATCCGTTCTTATCGCTACTCATGATTTGGGGTTAATAGCACGTATGAAATACCGTAGCTTCACGCTTAATCAAGGACGCATGCTACAAGATCCGCTAGCGGAGGACACGCTATGAGTTTGCTGTTTAAAGGACGGGGAAATCAGGCTGAACAGAGTAAAAAGTCGATATTTCATCATTTTTACTTTTTTTGTTTGATGATTATTCGTCAAGGTGTACAGAGCCTTGGGGAAATGTGGCGTACGCCAATGGCCTCTTTAATGACTATTCTAGTTTTGGGGCTCAGCCTGACATTGCCCGCGACGCTTTATGTGGTAGTGAAAAATGTACAGCAGGTAAGTAGCGGGTTTAAAGAGGCATCTGAAATATCATTGTTCGTTAAAGATGAAATGACTGAGGCACAGACACAAACTCTGGTGAAGCGACTTGCACTCTATCCAGAAATAGAAAAAGTAGTACTGATAAGTAAAAGCCAAGCTTTGGATGAATTTAAGTCAATGTCAGGCTTCGGTCAGGCGCTTAACTATTTAGAAGAAAACCCGCTGCCTAATGTTGTGCTGGTAACGCCTGTTAGTCGTTTTAGAAAACCACAAGCCGCAACAGAGCTTCTTACTAAACTTGAAAAAGAGCGCGAGGTCGAGTTTGGTAAGCTGGATATTGAATGGCTAGAGCGCCTAAATGCACTACTGGGGTTACTAAAAGAAAGTGTGATCACCGTGGGGTTTCTATTGCTTAGCGCCGTTATCTTGATTATTGGAAATACCATACGCTTATCCATCATGGACAAGAAAGAAGAAATTCAAGTGCTAAAACTGGTGGGAGCGACCAATACCTTTATTCAGGCTCCGTTTCTTTGGACTGGTGTATGGTATGGCATAGTCGGTGGTTTGGTTGCCTTTATCTGTGTTGGCCTTATGTTGTGGTGGCTGGAGTCAGCTGTATCTACAGTTGTTGGGGTATATCAAAGCAACTTTGTGCTTCAGGGAATGGCAGGGAATGAACTTTTAGTGCTACTTGGCACTGCAATTACTTTAGGGTTTGTAGGCTCTTTTCTTTCTGTACACCGTTATATCAAAGAGATTGAACCTGAAAAGGTATGATTTAACGCTACAAACACCAATCGACTGCTAAAGTGTAGCAGTCGGTTGCCAATTACTATCAGATTTTAGCACTCAAACAATCAGAACTAATTAAATTTAGCACTGTCATAAAAAAATAATATCGTAAAAAGAAGCCTAGTTAATTCAATATTTTTAATATTATTCAGTAGGTTATATTTTATTTTTGAAGTTCTTCTAAAAAGGTTGATTTTAAAAATCAGATAAAGTAGATTGCATTTAGCACTCTAGATGTTAGAGTGCTAAATATACACGAAACGGTTTATCACTGAGGTGAAACATGACTAAAGATTTATACGCATTAGCACTAACTGGGCAGCAAAGCGCAAGCGTTGAAGGTTACCTTCAATCTGTAAGCACAATACCTATGCTTGGCGCTGAGGAAGAGAAAAAACTTGCGACACGTCTTCAGGAAGAAGGGGATCTTAACGCGGCTAAGCAACTCATTATGTCTCATTTGAGATTTGTTGCTCACATCGCAAAAAGTTATTCGGGCTATGGCCTACCTCAGGCTGATTTAATCCAAGAAGGAAATATTGGGTTGATGAAAGCAGTAAAGCGTTTTGACCCAAGCGTGGGTGTGCGCCTTGTTTCTTTTGCGGTACATTGGATTAAAGCAGAAATCCATGAATATGTATTAAAGAACTGGCGTATTGTTAAAGTTGCGACGACAAAAGCGCAGCGTAAATTATTCTTCAATCTACGCAAAAATAAAAAGCGTTTAGGTTGGTTTAACCAAGACGAAGTGACAACGGTTGCAAACGAGCTTGGTGTAAGTGAGAAAGAAGTTCGCGAGATGGAGTCTCGTATGGCAGGCCAAGATATGGGCTTTGACCTATCTGCTGACGATGATGAAAGCCAAGCGGGTAACTTCTCTCCAGTACAGTATTTAACAGACACAAGTAGCGACCTTGCCGAAGAAGTTGAGCAAGAACAGTGGCAAGAGCAGTCACATAATCGCCTATTTGCAGCACTGAAAACGCTTGATGAACGCTCTCAAGATATCGTAAGTGCACGTTGGCTTGCTGACGAAAAAGCAACATTACAAGATCTTGCTGAGAAATATAGCGTGTCGGCAGAGCGTGTACGCCAGCTAGAAAAGTCAGCAATGAAAAAGCTGCAAAACGCAATGAGTTAAATTTTGCAAAAATGATAAATCGTGTGTCAAATGCCGCTACTCAGCGGCATTTTTATTTTCTATAAATAGATCAGTACCTTAACTATCATACTCTGAGATTCCTCTGGCAGCCTCTAAACTATCATCATTTTGAGCTTACAAGTGTTCGCTTATTTTACTATAATGCGCAAGATTTTAATTCTGGAGTGGTTAAATTGATTGCCATTATACGAATTCTCTTATTAACAGTGTTTATCATTGTTAGTGGTATTTGCGGATTGTTATTGTGCATTGTGCGCCCTTTTCATGCTAACAATGTGCACACGATAGCCAAATGGTATGGCTATATGTCAAAGTTGATAGGCGTTGAGTTGGTGATAACGCAGCATGAAAATGCCAAGCATGTTGTCCCCGCGATGTATGTTGCAAATCACCAAAATAATTATGATCTCTTTACGCTGCCGGCCGTGGTGCCAAAAAACACCGTCAGCATGGGGAAAAAAAGTTTAAAGTGGATCCCGTTTTTTGGACAAATGTATTGGCTATCTGGCAACATTTTGATTGATAGAGCCAATCGTTCTAAAGCCTTAGGAACACTGACCAAATCAGCAAAAAAAATCACCGAGTCAAAACTATCGGTTTGGATGTTCCCTGAAGGGACCAGAAGCTATGGTCGCGGTTTGTTGCCATTTAAAACCGGGGCATTTCACACCGCAATGAGCGCCAATGTGCCTATTATCCCAGTATGTATGAGTTCAACGCATGAGCAGATAAAGCTCAATCGTTGGAATAATGGTAAGGTTTATATCGACATGCTAGAACCGGAATATTTAGACTCTGAAGTGCCAGCAAGGGATCACGCTGCTCAGATCCATGCTAAAATGGCTCAAAGAATAGCTGAATTAGATGCAAAAGCGAGATTAAAATAATGGAAAACTGGCGTGAGATAAGTGAAGACATCGTTTCTTCATTGCTAGAAGACGGTTCAAACCCTGAAACGCTTTATGAAGTAGAACATCACTTTGTAAGTGAGGATTTTGACAAGCTGGAAGCAGCTGCATTAGCGGCATTTAAATTGGGCTATGATGTTGAAGAACCAGCAGAGCTTGAGCTCGAAGACGGCGGTAAAATTTGGGGCTTTGATGTTGTAGTAGAAGCCGAACTGGATACCGACGTTATCATGGAAGACGTAGACAAGTTAGAAAAGGTTGCACTAGACGCTGGCGTTGAATACGACGGCTGGGGAACTTATTTCCAAGAATAGCAACTGTATAAAACCCAGCATGTATATGGTGTTGGGTTTCCCCTTCTGCAACACTTCATAAATACCTCAAATTAAATCACTTAATTAAGTAAACTGGTATAACAAGCGTTTCTGAGTGGTTGTAATTTCACCATACCTTTGTGTGAATTTAATCTGAATAGATGGTGTTTCACCTCATTCAATGGTATTAATATTCATTGGCTAACTACGTAGTGTAAGCGATTCATGCAGATTGTCCTCCCCATTGAAGATCTTAGACCTGGCATGTTTGTGGATAATGTTCACAAGCATAAGTCTGACGCGGGTATTAAGATCAAATCTCGGGGAATGGTCAGAGATGAAGCCATCATTCAAAAGCTGATTGACAAAGGAGTACTTGAGCTCACTATAGACTTTACGCAGAGCGATATTCCTGTACCACAGAAATACCAGCAGCCAGCAGAACCGGTCACTGAAGCACCACAAGCCCCTGAAGAACCTGCCGCCAAAAATGGCATGGATGGCAGTCTTTCCACCGCTCGCAGCAAACCAAAATCCAAAGCCAAAACGGTGAGTAAAGAACAAACTTTGCAGCAAGAATTTGCGGTTGCGATGCAAAAGTTTGAAAAGAATAACCGTCAGATCCAAAGCCTCTATGGAGATGTAACATCGGGTTTGAAGGTCGATATGAGCCTCATCAATGAGGTAAGTAAAGACATCGTCGATTCGGTACTGCGTAATTCAAATGCGATGGCGATTTTAACTCGGATCAAAGACAAAGATGCCTACAATTGGCGTCATATGACCAACTGCGCAATTCTGATCACCGTATTTGCCAAGCACCTTGGTTTGCAACATCACATTATTGAACAGTTAGCCATGGGGGCGATGTTGCATGACATTGGTCACGCTAAGTTACCCCAGGGGTTGATCAATAAGCCGGGTAATTTTACCGATCTTGAGTATCGTGCGGTCAAAAAGCACGTGGCGCAGTCTTTAGGGTTGAGCAAAGGTGAGTCTGGGATCACGCCTATTATGCTGGACATGATCATCAACCATCATGAACGCTTAGATGGTACAGGTTATCCGAGAGGGATTAAAGACGACGCACTCAGCACCGCGGCAAGAATGATGGCGATTGTGGATGTATACGACGCCATAACCTCAGATCAGCACCACAAAGAGGCTGATGAACCAATTAATGCGTTACGTTTTTTACTGTCGAGTAAAAAGCAATTTGATCCTATTTTAGTGCAGCGTTTTATTAAGTGTATGGGAGTTCACCCCGTAGGAACTATTGTTAAACTGACCAACGAGCGATTAGGGTTGGTACTCGAGGGCAATAAACATGCACCCACGGCGCCTCTTGTACGAGTGTTTTACAATACCAAACATCTCCACCATGTTACGGCAAAAGATTTGGATTTAAGCGAGTCAGAGATAAAAGTGATCGCAAGTGTCAGGCCGCTTGATTATCAAATTAACCTCTCACGATTGCTAAGAGATCAATTACTGATTTAAGGTTTGGATTGCGCGACAGGGAAGAAAGCGTTTTTACAGCGTCTTTTGAGATTTTGCCATCTAGCAGAGAGCATCGCGCCAGTCATACAGCTTGCCATCATTAATATCCACAGTAATGTTCCCTTTTCCGAATGTAACGCCGCACAGCTTAACAGCAGTGATAGCAGCGCTGCAACAATAGCACCTAACCAGTATTGACTGACCGGGTTATCGCACTCTCCCGCGTGGCGACAGGCACAGTAGTTTGCTTTACACAGGCAATATACGCTGAGACCGCAAAATACCAATGCGCAAACGATTAATGCTATCGACATGTTGTTCTCCTTAGCACGATTAACACACTGAATGACTCATACTCAGATTGAAGAGTGTATATAAGGGATGAAGGTACGTCAATGATATTGGTAATTATTATCATTTGATAATTTATCTCATCCGATGAGTTTACAAAGTGCGTAATTTGTTCGTTATATGTTCACTTAATCAACGAAAAGTCGCAAAAAAGGAGATTTCTACTCCACTTTTAGGTAGGGTGTCATGAATTTATTATTCTGCCAATTTGGTGGGTGTGTGGCATAGCTGGATATTGGCTAGGTGAGCAAGGTCAAAGTGAGGCTGCGCAGTGTTACTCGAATTGGTTTTTTTAACCATTACTCAGGAAATGGTTAGTTCACAGGGGATTAGAGTATGAACAAAGTATTATTAGGTCTTATCGCATCAGGTGCGATTTTATCGTCATCACAAGCACTAGCTGCCGCCTTCCAACTTGCGGAACAAAACGTCTCTGGCCTTGGTCGTGCTTATGCGGGTGAAGCATCTGCAGCCGACGATGCGTCAGTGGTTGCACGTAATCCAGCATTGATGGGTAAGCTATCAGGCACGCAATTATCAGTAGCAGCTATGTATGTTCAACCGGACGTAAGCCTGACGGGAACAGGTACTAGCAATGGTATCCCTGCTTCAGCGTTAAATGACAACAGCATCGCACCAAGTGCTATTATTCCTGCTATTTATGCAACGCACAAATATAACGACCAATGGTCGATTGGTGCTGGTATCTATTCACAGTTTGGTCTATCTACAGAATTCGATAAGGATTATGTTGCAGGTCAAATCGCGGGTGAAACTGAAATTAAGACCGTTAACTTAGGTATTTCTGCTGCTTACCAAATTGATGAGCAATGGAGCGTAGCGTTTGGTATTAATGAAGTTTATGCCGATGCTAAAATCGTTCGTAACCTTGGTGCGACAACGACAGGTTTGCCAGCCAGTACTCAGGCGGTACACTTAGAAGGTGACGATTATGGCTTTGGTTGGAACCTAGGCGTTGCTTATCAAATCGATGAAAACAACCTAATCGGCTTCCATTACCGCAGTGAAACAGATATCACATTTGATGGTCACTTTAGTAACGACTTACCAGCAGCGATGGGCGGCTTGAATGGCGCGTCACTACCAGGTTCAGTGGATGTAACGTTACCTGCGATTGCTGAGATCTCAGGTTCTCATAAATTAAACCAAGAAACCTCACTACACTACAGCGTACTTTGGACAGGTTGGAATAGTTTTGATGAACTTGAAGCTGTAGTTGGTAACGCAGGTTCAGTATTCACTAAAGAAGAGAATTTCTCTAATTCATTACGTTTTGCAGTTGGCGCTGACTATCAGCTTAGTAATGCGGTGAAACTACGTGCAGGTATGGCATATGATGAGTCACCAGCGGATGAAAACCATCTATCTATCTCAATTCCTGATACAGACCGTACTTGGTACTCATTTGGTGCGGAGTATACACTTGCTAACCAAGCAACTGTAGATTTCGGGATCAGTGTTTTAAGAGGTAAAACACAAACTTTCACTGAAGCTGACAGATTCAGTGAGTGGGGCTATCGCTCTAAAGGCCATGCGATGATCTTTGGTCTTCAGTATAACCACAAGTTCTAATTATGAGAGAACATTAAAAAAGCGGCTTTTGGCCGCTTTTTACTTTCTATAGCATAGATTTAAGTTGATATAGCAAAGCATGAGCTTGCTTTGGTGTCATATCATCGGGATCCATATCTGCAAGTAGCGCTTCAACCTCAGAAGGCTCATTGGCAAGCATTAAGCTCTGCTGTACAGGTGCAGCTACATGAACAGGCTTATCGCCAACGACACTCTGATGTTGCTCTAACAAAGCGAGTTTCTGTTTCGCTAACTTAATCACTGCTTTTGGCACGCCGGCAAGACTTGCTACCTGTAAACCAAAACTCTTACTTGCAGCCCCTTCCATCACTGTGTGTTTGAAGGCAATAGTATCGTTATGTTCAACGGCATCCAAATGCACATTAACAAGGCCTGCTTGCTGCTCAGCCAATTCGGTTAACTCAAAATAATGAGTAGCAAACAGTGTTTTTGCTGCAATTTTGCTGGCGAGATAATCCGCTGTCGCATAAGCGAGTGATAAACCGTCATAGGTGCTTGTCCCACGACCAATTTCGTCCATTAGCACCAATGATTGGGCGGTTGCATTGTTTAAAATGGTTGCAGTTTCGGTCATTTCAACCATAAAGGTTGAGCGCCCAGAGGCAAGGTCATCACTGGCACCAATGCGAGTAAAAATACGATCGACAATTCCGATGGTGGCTGCGCTTGCCGGTACATAGCTGCCAATATGCGCCATCAACACAATTAACGCGGTTTGACGCATATAGGTCGATTTACCACCCATATTTGGTCCAGTAATAATGAGCATTTTACGTTCATCGTTGAGTTTTACTGGGTTGGCAATGAATGGTTCTTTACTTACTTGTTCTACGACTGGGTGGCGACCATCCACTAAATCAATTTCAGTGCCCTCGGTAAGCGTGGGCTTGCAATAGTCTAGTGTCTGAGCACGTTCGGCTAAGGTGTTTAATACGTCCAGATCGGCAAGCGCTGCAGCCATGACTTGCAATTGTTCAATATAAGGAGCGATGAGTTCAAAGAGCTCTTCATATAGGCGCTTTTCAAGTGCTAGTGCTTTCGATTGGCTACCAAGCACTTTGTCTTCATGTTCTTTTAGCTCAGGAATAATGTAGCGTTCGTTATTTTTCAGTGTTTGTCTGCGAATGTATTCCGCAGGCACTAAGTGCGAATTGGCCCGGCTGATCTCAATATAAAATCCGTGAACGCGGTTATACCCAATTTTTAATGTCGAGATCCCTGTGCGTTCGCGCTCTCTTTCTTCAAGTTTTTCTAAAACATCCGTGGCACCTGCGCTTAATGCGCGTAGCTCGTCAAGCTCTGCATTGTAGCCCTGTGCTATTACTCCACCATCACGAATGAGAACAGGGGGATTGTCGATAACCGCTCGTTCTAACAAATCTTGTAACTTAGGTAATGCAGGTGAATGGCTAATAATAGACTGAAGTCTCGTATCCGTCGCATCTTGTAAAATATCATGCAGTGGCGGTAACGCTTGTAATGCACTTCTTAAGCGCGTTAGATCACGCGGACGAGCGGTAAATAACGCTAACCGGGCTACGACTCGTTCAATATCGCCAATGTGTTTTAGTGCATCGTAAACTTCCATGCATAGTTGTTGTTCGATAAGGCTCGCAATCGCATTGAGTCGAGCATTGAGCTCTTTGCGTTCGCGCACGGGCGTATGAATGCGGCGTTTTAATAAGCGCGAACCCATGGCCGTTGAAGACTTATCTAAAATCTGCGCTAAGGTGTTTTCAACACCGCCAGAGAGGTTTAGAGTTAGCTCTAAGTTTTTGCGCGTCGCGGCATCTAAGATCACCGCGTGCTCATTCTTTTCGAGCGTGATCGCACGAATATGAGGTAATGCAGTGCGTTGCGTGTCTTTCACGTATTGCATGACACAACCCGCGGCGATTAAACCCATATTGGCATTGTCGACACCAAAACCGACTAAGTCGCGGGTTGCAAACTGCTGACAAAGTAAATGCTTTGCTGTGTCTAAATCAAACTCCCAATCTGGACGGCGACGACTGCCTTTAATGCTTTCTAGCACTAAAAGGTTCTGAAATGATTCTGGATATAACAATTCTGCGGGCTGCAAGCGCTGTAGCGTGGAATTAAGTGCTTCGTCAGTCTGTAGCTCTACGATATTAAATCGGCCCGAGTTAATATCAAGATAGGCAACGCCATAACCTAAGTTTTTTGGATGTTGGTAGACCGCCGCAAGTAAATTATCTTGGCGTTCTTGCAATAGTGCTTCGTCGGTGACGGTACCTGGAGTAACAATACGCACAACTTTACGTTCTACAGGACCTTTACTGGTCGCTGGGTCGCCAACTTGCTCACAAATAGCAACAGATTCACCCAGTTGTACCAAGCGAGCTAAGTAGTTTTCAACTGCATGATAGGGAACACCTGCCATTGGAATTGGATTGCCACCGGCTTTACCGCGATAGGTTTGAGATATATCGAGAAGCTGCGCCGCTCTGATAGCATCGTCAAAGAAGAGTTCATAAAAGTCGCCCATGCGATAGAACAGCAAGATTTCTTGATGCTGAGCTTTAATTCGCAGGTATTGCTGCATCATTGGGGTTTGTTGGTTTATAGTGTGTTCTGAATATAGATCTGACGACATTGTTGATACCTAAAAGGTTTTCCTATGGAGCACTACAAAGAGATAGCCGAATATGCGGCACAATTGGGCGCTATTCTAACGAATAACGGCGTAACAATCACTACCGCAGAGTCATGTACAGGTGGTGGGGTGAGTTATGCGTTAACAGATACGCCGGGGAGCTCTGCTTATATCGAACGTTGTTTTGTGACATACAGTAATCAAGCTAAGCACGAATTATTGGGAGTATCACAACAAACCCTAACGCAATTTGGTGCAGTGAGTGAGCAAACGGTTTTGGAGATGGTCAAAGGTGCTCAGCAGGCAGCTCATGCTGAAGTTGCCATTGCTGTGTCTGGTATCGCTGGACCAACTGGAGGCAGCGTTGATAAGCCCGTAGGTACTGTATGGTTTGCTATTGCGAATAGTGATAGAGTTCAGGCATTTCACCAAGTATTTACTGGGAATAGGGCCGAAATAAGACTTCAAGCCATTGAATTTGCATTAAAAAATGCTATAGCGATGGTAAAATCATAAAATTCTACTTGATACTGTAATTTCATACAGTATACTAGGTGTCATTACGCTGAATTGGAGAAGCAAATGAACGATAACAAGCAAAAGGCATTAGACGCAGCACTATCACAAATTGAGCGTCAGTTTGGTAAAGGCTCAATCATGAAACTGGGTGAGAACAAGGCGCTAGATATTGAAGCCATCTCAACGGGTTCATTAGGTCTGGATATTGCACTTGGTATCGGCGGCTTACCAACTGGTCGTATTGTTGAAATCTATGGTCCAGAATCATCAGGTAAAACAACGCTAACATTACAAGCGATTGCAGAAGCGCAAAAAATGGGAAAAACATGTGCGTTCGTTGATGCTGAACACGCACTCGATCCAATCTATGCCGAAAAGCTAGGCGTTAATGTTGATGAGTTATTAGTATCACAGCCTGACACCGGTGAACAAGCGCTTGAAATTTGTGACATGCTAGTTCGTTCTGGTGCGGTTGATTTGGTTGTTATTGACTCGGTAGCAGCACTTACCCCTAAAGCTGAAATCGAAGGCGATATGGGTGACTCACACGTTGGTTTGCAGGCTCGACTCATGTCACAAGCATTGCGTAAGCTTACAGCTAATATCAAACGCTCGAACACATTATGTATTTTCATCAACCAAATTCGTATGAAGATTGGTGTGATGTTTGGCAACCCTGAAACCACAACTGGTGGTAACGCACTTAAATTCTATGCATCTGTACGTCTTGATATTCGTCGTATCGGTTCAGTGAAAGAAGGTGATGAGGTTGTTGGTAACGAAACTCGTGTTAAGGTTGTGAAAAACAAAGTAGCACCACCATTTAAGCAAGCTGAGTTCATCATCATGTACGGTGAAGGTACGTCGAAACAAGGTGAGTTGATAGACTTAGGTGTGAAACACAAACTGGTTGATAAAGCGGGTGCTTGGTTTAGCTATAACGGCAGTAAAATTGGCCAAGGTAAAGCAAACTCAATTAAGTTCTTAAAAGAAAATGTTGAGATTGCCAATGAAATTGAAGGCAAGTTAAGAGAAATGCTCCTAGCGCAAGCGGTTATTATGCCTGAAGAGGGTGAAGATAAAGGCCTTGCTGAAGTTGAAGATGATTTAGAGCTATAGGCTAACCACTCAAGTTTAACGGCTCGCCAGCAAGCTTGAGCTATATTTTAAAAAGCCCAAAGGTTAACCTTTGGGCTTTTTACATTTTATAAAAGTTTACTTTTGATAACAAAGAGATAGTTATCGATTAATCCGAACAATACAGCTATTTTGATATAAAAATAAAATACGTTGTTTGATTTTCAGCTATTAACCCACCTTTTCAACAAGTTATGTAACTTGCCTTGATGCTTTACATCATCAATCTTATTGAAAGCAGAAAAATTAGGCAAATTGGGGTGATTTCGACTATGGTTTTCTGGTAAAATCTGCGCCTAATTTTTTCTAAGTGAATTTGCAATGGGTAAAAACGTCGTTGTATTAGGCACCCAATGGGGTGACGAAGGTAAAGGTAAAGTAGTTGACCTACTTACAGATAAGGCTTCTTTAGTTGTTCGCTACCAAGGCGGACACAATGCTGGCCATACACTAGTAATTAACGGTGAGAAAACGGTACTACACTTGATCCCATCAGGTGTACTACGCGAAGACGTTAAATGTGTAATTGGTAATGGTGTAGTACTTGCACCAGATGCACTAATGAAAGAAATCCACATGCTTGAAGCGCGTGGCGTTCCTGTACGTGAGCGTCTATTGATCAGCGAAGCATGTCCTTTGATCTTGCCTTACCACGTTGCACTAGACCAAGCGCGTGAACTAGCGCGTGGTGAAAAAGCCATTGGTACAACTGGCCGTGGTATTGGTCCTGCGTACGAAGATAAGGTTGCACGTCGTGGTTTACGTGTTGGCGATCTTTTCAACCCAGAGCAATTTGCTGCGAAGCTTAAAGAAGTACTAGAGTTCCACAACTTCGCCTTGGTTAACTACTACAAAGTAGATCCAGTAGACTTTCAGAAGACATACGATGATGCAATGGAAGTAGCAAAAGTACTTAAGTCAATGATTGTTGACGTTACTGAACTACTTGATCAAGCGCGTAATGCTGGCGACCATATTCTATTTGAAGGTGCGCAAGGTACATTACTTGATATTGACCACGGTACTTACCCGTACGTAACCTCATCAAACACGACGGCTGGTGGTGTTGCGACTGGTGCAGGTTTTGGTCCGCTACACTTAGATTACGTTTTAGGTATTGTTAAAGCTTACACAACTCGTGTTGGTTCAGGTCCTTTCCCTACAGAGCTTTACGATGGTCAAGACAAGCAAGACCCAGTTGGCAGACACTTAGGCGAGAAAGGCAACGAGTTTGGCGCAACAACTGGTCGTTTACGTCGTACCGGTTGGTTTGATGCAGTGGCAATGCGCCGTGCAGTTCAAATCAACAGCATCAGTGGTTTCTGCTTAACTAAACTAGACGTACTTGATGGTTTAGAAAAAGTGAAAATCTGTACTGGTTACCAATTAGAAGACGGCACTGTGACTAATGTGACTCCTCTTGCTGCTGAAGGCTATGAGAAAGTGACTCCAGTATATGAAGAAATGCCTGGTTGGAGCGAAAACACCTTTGGTGCAACTTCTGTTGAGCAGCTTCCAGAAGCCGCTATCAACTATATCAAGCGCCTAGAAGAAATCACTGGCGTGCCAATTGATATCATCTCAACAGGCCCTGACCGCGTTGAGACAATGATTGTTCGCAACCCTTTTGCTGAATAATCTTGCTGTCGATTGATAAAGAAAAAAGCTGCTACGGCAGCTTTTTTTGTGTCTATTACCCTACAAGTTTTTGTCTTCCTGCCGATAAGTAAGTGAATTTTTGCTCATATGATAAAATTAGACTTCGCTTTGGCGTAAATAATGCTTAATCAAATTTGAGTGTCGATGTTGCTGCAGAGCAAGTAATTTGCCTTTGCAGCCTGCTATAGTTAAACAATCAGCTTTACTTTGATGGGTCTTCGATGAATTACTTACTTCGTTATTTTGCAGCTTCAGCATTGAGTGTTTCCTTAAGTCTCAGTATACAGAGCAAAGTATCTGCCGAAGAGGCTATCGAAGCTGTGCCTTTGTATACACAGCAAGAGCTACTAGCGCTCATTGAAAAAAATCAACACCTTGCTCGGGTTAAAGCGGATGAGTGCCAGCTGGTTAAAGATATTGAAGCGCGTGCTGAGATCATGGCGCTGCCTTCGTATCAGTTTCTTTATGGTGACATGTTAGCTTATGCCGTGTGTGTAGACAGAGATGTTGAGCTCGGCCTTTATTATATGAAAAGGGCAGCAGAGCAGGGCCTTGCCGCGGCGCTTGAACAATTAGGTCGCTACTATGATGTTGGCCAGTTAGTGCAAGAAGATAAAGCGATGGCGGTAACCTATCTGAGAGAGGCTGCAGCACTTGGCAACTTAAACGCTCAATTAAGACTCGTAGATGTGTTTAATCAAGGCCACGGTAGCCCAAGAGATTATGAAGACGCCTATCGATGGCTGTTCCATTCCGCAGTTGCAGATAAAAAGCTACATAAGCGGATTCAGGTAGCACTAGGTCAACTGGCAAACAAAATGCCTGATAGCGTGGTCAAGCGCGCGAGATTGCCTATATAACCTGAACTCGGGATAACAACTTGTTCTCTAGCAGCTGTTATCCCTTACTACTGCGTTAAATTTGCTTGCAATAGGCCAGCTATTGGCGCACAAATTTGCCTTGTATTAAGAAATAACTTCTGGCTAGAGTGACACTACGCTTTTGAACTTAGTGATTTTAGTGGATTAACTTACTTCTTATCCCGAGTTCAGGTTGTATAACCTGAGGCTCAGGTTAACTCCGTTGGATCAATAGGTATTACTTTCAGCAGGTTTTGAGTGGAAAGTAAAAGCGGCGTAAGTGACGCCGCTTTTACTTATTTCTAAATAAAGCCCGTAAATCTAGCTTATTTCTTATCCAAATCTCAGGTTAAGTAATTTGCTGGCTGCTAAGCTTTGCACCAATTTGGCCTTCTTTATTCGTGTTTGGGTCTTTAAGCACCGTTAACTTAGGCGGTTGCAACGCCAATATGCGGTCGCCTTCTTCTGGAAGCTTTTTCATGTCAGAGGTAAATGGGCGGATCAAGATGGGTTCCTCATCTTTGTTCTGCTCTGTGAGTACAAACAGCGGGATTGCTTCACTGTTAACCTCTTTATACTGTTCCCATTTAAATTCTTCTGAGATCCGCGTTACGCTCACTTTGCCGCCCTTTGCCATCATGCTACTTAGCTTGGCGTAATTACCTTCGTCGCCAAACAAGATTTGGCGAGAAAGGAAAGTGGCGCTATCTTTGTTCGCCTTGGCGTGGTTAGTGGATGATTTGAGCGAATAAACACATTGATCACCAAGTAAATGAGAAAAGTATTGTACACCCAAAGCGTTGTGATGACGGTTAGGTGAAAGCGCTAGCACAGACTTTAAGCTGGTCAACGGGAGGTAACGCTCTGCATGTTCCGACTGTGGGTTACCATAGTAACAAGGCAATCCGTCCATTCTTGCCATCTTGCAGTTTTCCCATGCGGGATCGGAGAGATAAACATCAATATTTTGGTCTTTTAAGCCTTTAGCCACCGCTCTAGCTACATGGTTTGCACCAATGATAAGTAAGGTATTGGGCTTTGGTTGACGCACTCCTAAAAGACGTGCGAAAGGCGTTGCCGTTAGGCTTTGTAGTACCACGGTGACAATGATGACGGTGAAGATAAGCGGCACCATTTTATCCGCATCTGCTATCTGTGATTTGGTCATACTCAACGCAAAAACTGAGCCTACCGCTGCAGCAACAATACCTCGAGGAGCTATCCAACTTAACAGAATACGAGACTTTATCGGTAAGTCTGTATTGAACGTCGATAAGAATATCGACAGTGGTCGAGCAATAAATAATACTACAGCTAGAAAGATAAAGACGTCAGTGTCTAACAGCATTAAATCTTCTAACTTGAGTCGTGCCGCGAGTAAGATAAATAAGCTCGAAATCAGGATCATTGAGAGATCTTCTTTAAATTCTAACACTGAGTCTATTTCCAAGTCATCTTGGTTAGCGAGCCAAATACCAAAGATAGTCACGGCTAGTAAACCCGACTCATGGCTCAGATGATTCGATAGCGTAAAGCTAAACAACACTAGCGCTAAAATGGCGAACTTGTGAAGCTCGAAAGGAAGCCACTCTTTTCTTATTAGGTAAGTGGTAAGGTAACCTGATGCGACGCCAATACTTATCCCCACACCAAGTGTTGATACGAGCGCCCACAGGGTATGACTGAAGATACCTTCGCCACCAACTAAAGAGACGGCTTCAAATACGAGTACCGCAAAGAGTGCACCAATTGGGTCTATGACTATACCTTCCCAACGTAAAATACGGTCTATGTCTTTGTCTGGGCGCATGGCGTTCAGCATCGGGGCAATAACTGTTGGACCAGTCACGACAAGTACTGCGCCCAAAACGGCGGCAACTTGCCAGTTAAGCTCCAGCACAAAAATTGCGGTCGTTGCTATCACCGCAAAGGTTGCCAACATCCCGATAGAACAAAGATTCCGTACAACCTTACCAATTCCTTTGAGTTCTTTAAAATGCAGGGTTAGTGAACCTTCAAAGAGGATTACAGCAACGGAAAGTGAGACGACAGGAAAGAGTAAATCCCCGAGTAAGGCATCTGGGTCCAGCGTGCCACTAAATGGCCCCAAAGCAAGACCTATAAGAAGTAAAAACAAAATTGCTGGAACCTTAAAGGCCCAAG
This sequence comes from Pseudoalteromonas sp. OF5H-5, assembly GCF_021530695.1. Lineage (NCBI taxonomy): Bacteria > Pseudomonadati > Pseudomonadota > Gammaproteobacteria > Alteromonadales > Pseudoalteromonadaceae > Pseudoalteromonas > Pseudoalteromonas sp. OF5H-5. Next base: position 39,232 of record NZ_JAKGBF010000007.1, on the reverse strand, counting down.
CAAGCCATTGTGCTATTACAGAACATACTGCAATACCTGCAATGTAGATTGCTGACATAGATTCTCCCCGGTTGGATTATCCCAACATTTTTATCAGTATAGCTAGCATCCAGTTATAACACAGCGCGAATGAGGGTAAAGTGAATAAATTACTGAAAATAAGGTATTATAAAATTGATTTATGGTGATCATAAATAATTAACATGGGATAGGGTTGCAATCTTACCCTTGCTTACGTTAAGGTAATAAACGTTCAAGGCGTGGAGTAAATCGCGCCGTCATTCACAATCTACTCATTACGCAATTATTCATTGCGGTACAGCCTTTCCGGCCGCACCAAACCATGGTGGCCCTGTTGGAAACGGCTCGACATCAAAGGTTAAGTACTTGATGTCACAATCAATCTTCTATTAGTGAAATGTCAGCCAGTTAACGATTGTTACTGCGTCTGGGTTTAGCATGTGTGGCGACATGATGGGACTAAGGTCTTCGCCGCCGCACGTCTGTTTGTTTTATCTATTTGCCGACTTTTTGGTCGATGCATTGCGCTTTCTGTTGTCTTCTAATAGGAGATATTTGGAGTACCAACTCGTGAGTGGGTGGTTAATTTAATGCAGGAATTTATGTCGATGAAACAGTCAAAACGTATAGTAATCAAGATCGGGAGTGCGTTGATCGCGCCAGAGCAAGATGGGTGTCGATCCCGCTATTTACTCAGCATCGCGCAATTCATCGTGCGTTGTCGAGCCCGAGGTATCGAGGTGATCCTCGTCTCTTCAGGTTCAGTCGCAGCAGGGTCGCACTTATTTCCTAATTCAGAGCAGCCGAGCATTGCGGTGAAAAAAGCGATGGCGGCAGCTGGCCAAACTGAGATGATGGCTACGTGGGACCGTTTCTTTGACTTCCCGTCGGCGCAGATATTGCTGACTCACGGCGACCTGCGTGACAGGGAAAGATATACCAGTATTCGTGAAACAATATTCACTTTACTCGATCATGGAATACTGCCTATTATCAATGAAAATGACACCGTGACCACAGACGATCTGAAGGTGGGTGATAACGATAATTTGTCTGCAATGGTAGCGGGGGCTGCAGATGCAGATGGGCTAATTATTTGCTCCGATGTCAGTGGTTTATATAACAAAAATCCTAATTTACATGCTGATGCAGAGCTGATCTCTGAGGTGACAGAGATCACTGAAGAAATCTACGATATGGCAGGTTGTCCAACGAGTAAGGTTGGTACCGGTGGTATGAAGACCAAAATTGAAGCTGCTGAAAAGGCGACGTCTCACGGTATAGATACCTATATTGTTAACGGCTTCGAAGAAACAACCTTTGAATTATTGTTGGCGGGAAAAAATCCAGGCACGGTATTTACAGCCTATGATAAACCGATGCAAGAAGCGGTGCATTGGATGACTCACACGGCATCAGAGCAAGGTGAGCTGGTCGTTGATAGCGATTATGGCTCAGGCGAAAATCAAGTGGTGGGTCAGTTAAGTGGCGATGAAATCACTGAAGTAAAAGGTGAGTTTTCTGTTGGAGATACCGTGCTCGTGAGGAGCAAAGATGGTAAGCGCTTAGCCAAAGCAACCACCAATTACAGTAGCTGCCTATTAAACTTTTTAACTGAACATGAAGAGAATCCGATCAGCGAAAGAATTCAAGATAGTATCGGACCCGTTATTTCAGAACAAGATATTGCATTATTGGAGAAGTCATAAGACATGAGTTTAATCACAGATATTTCATCACAGGCTGCAAAAGCAGCGAAACAGTTAGCATTATTATCTACAGAGCAAAAAAATGCGGTGTTAGCAGATATGGCAAAAGGGATCCGTGATAATAGCGATGCCATTATTAAAGCTAATGAAGCTGACTTGGCTGCTGCTCGTGATAACCAGCTTAGCGACGCCATGATAGATAGATTAACGCTTAACCAAGCGCGGATTGAAAGTATGGCTGAAGGTATCGAGACTATCATTCAACTGGACGATCCAGTGGGTGCACGTAGAGACATGGGTGTAAGACCAAATGGCATTAAAATCAGTAAAATGCGAGTGCCACTTGGTGTTGTCTGCATGATTTATGAGGCGCGCCCCAATGTCACCGCTGACGCCGGTGCACTATGTTTTAAATCAGGTAATGGTGTTATTTTGCGTGGTGGTAAAGAAGCGTTATCAAGTTCTTTAGAGATCGCAAAAGCGATGCATCAGGCGCTCGAAAAACATAATCTACCTGCCGCATTGGTTTCTGTTATTCCGGATCCAGACCGCGCGTTGCTAATGGAGCTGATGCAGCAAAAAGAATATATCGACCTTATCATCCCACGTGGCGGTGAGGGTCTAATCAATTTCGTTACTGAGAATAGTACGGTGCCAGTGATCCAGCATTTTAAGGGCGTGTGTCACTTGTATATAGATAAAGCGGCCGATCTCGATAAAGCAATGGCGCTTCTGTTAAACGGTAAAACGCAGCGTACTGGTGTATGTAATGCGCTTGAAGGGTTAATCGTTCATCAAGATATCGCTCCGACTTTTTTACCGAAAGTTGCTGCAGCACTAGCAGAAAGGGGTGTGAAAATTAATGCGTGTAAGCAAACCGTAGCTTATTTTGATAATGCAGTTGAGTTAAGCGATGACGAATTTGGCGAAGAATACTTGAGTCTTGAAATAGCGGTTCGTCAGGTTACTGATTTTAATGCAGCGCTTGCACATATTGATCGCTTTGGTAGTCACCATACCGAAGTTATCTGTACGGAAGACAAAGCAGCTGCTGATTTGTTCCAACGCGGTGTAGATGCTTCCGTCGTGATGGTTAACGCCTCTTCACGCTTTAGTGATGGTTCAGCGTTAGGTTTAGGTGCCGAGATTGGTATTGCTACCACCAAATTGCACGCTTACGGACCAATGGGCTTAGAGTCGCTAACAACCGAAAAGTTTTTAGTAAATGGTGAAGGCCAAATCAGAGAGTAATGAACAGATGCTGCTTGAGTAGATAGAAAAATCATACTCAGTGGTATACACAGAATGACATAAGTAACTGCAAAGCTCGGGTCGAAAGACTTGGGCTTTTTTCTTTTCGATTTAGGGGGGGGAGTTTTGTAAGAAGTAAGAAGAGCGGAAAGTGGTGGAGCTAAGCAGGATCGAACTGCTGACCTCCTGCGTGCAAGGCAGGCGCTCTCCCAGCTGAGCTATAGCCCCACATTCCGTCAGTGGACGAAGCGAAATTTAATCATTTTTTATATTCCCGTCAACCCCAGACAAAAAATTTCGCTATTTTTTTATAGTCTTTGTTACACTGAACTGAAAATAAAACGAATTAAGCGAATTATGGTTCTGCGTCATATCTTTTCTATTCTCATTATTGGGCTGCTAGCGAGTTGTGCATCACAGTCTGATGAGCCTGAACTTATTATCGAAAAACAATCTCTTCATAAGCGTCTTTCGCCAACTGGTGATAAAGAATTTGCTTTCATTGTAACGGTACAAGCAACACCTCGAATGGAGCTGGATGCAAGTAAGCCAATATCAAGAAGAGAGTTAAAACGTTTTGCCGAGTTTGAACGTATTGAAGATTCCCCCTCTCTAAAACTCAAGTTAGAAGAGCAAGCCGTCGCCTTATTAAAACCGGCTTTGATTGAAGCGGACTACTGCAACGCAGGTCATAAAATTACCGATGTATACTGGCGGCAGCGTAGCGTTCAGTTACGAGGTAAGTGTTTGTGATCAGAAACAATCCAAGTGCACTTGCAGAGCGGCTCGCTCAGCTAGATATCAACTATTTCAATTATGAGCATCCACCGTTACATACTTGTCTAGATGCTGACAACTTGGAGTTAGAGAGAAAAGGGACGCGACTGAAAAATCTCTTCCTCCGAGATAACTATGGAAAGCGACACTTTCTTTTTATTATTCCTGCAGATAAGCAAGTCGACCTAAAAGCGCTGTCTAAATCTCAAGGGGTGTCACGTTTAGGTTTTGCATCGACGGACAGACTAGCGAAGTATTTAGGAGTGGAACAAGGCTGTGTATCAGCACTCACATTGCATAACGACAGTGAGCAACAAGTCGAATTATGGCTTGATAGTGAACTGCAATCTGCGCACTTATGGCAGTGCCATCCCCTAGTGAATACTAAAACTTGGGTGTTAACGCTCGAAGATTTAAAGCGCTTTTGGCAAGTCACTGGGCACTCACCTCACTGGGTTGACTGTGTTTCTCAAACTCAGAGCTAAGCCGACTGTACAGACGGTAAAAAGCGACGCACAAAACCAAGTGATGCCAGCTTGCTCATAAATCAAACCCGGAAGATAAGATCCCAGCACGCCTCCGGAATAATAAAATGAAACATAAGCGCCATTGGTGACGGTTGCAGGTGCCTGACTAATACTGTTTGCTAAAGGCGCTGCGGTTGAATGGATCACAAACATACAGGCGCAGAATAGCGTAAATAAGACCACAAAAAAGAACACAGACGCCACGGGTAATAGCGCAATGGTTGTAGCATAGATGAAGAACATCACAGCTAAAAATCGCCAGGTAGAATGAAATTTACTTTGTAGCCAAGGTGTAACGATAGACCCTAAAGCACCAACTAAATAGCCTGTATAGACCCAGCCCACTTTACTGGGATCAGTTAAATTAAAGTCGTACTTGAGTATAAAAGGTAAAAAGTTGAGTAGCCCCGCGAAGCAGAAAAACATACAAAATACAGAGCTGTATAATCTCACTAGGCGCGATTGCTTGAGTGGTGCCAGGTAGTCTCTGATCCTTGTCGCGTGAATTATTGGTGGTTTGTTCTTGCTGGCTCGAATGCTAAATGCCAGCACAATCAATAACAATGCGTTTAGGTAATAGAAACTTTGCCACTCAAACCAGACAGTAAAGTTGGCCGCAAGTGTACGGCCAAAATAACCTCCGGCTATGGTACTTCCGATGTACAAGCTCATGTTTCTTTTCAACTGTGAGCCACTAAACTGTTGGCCGATATAACCCGTCATCGCAGTGAGTGCAGCAGGTAATAATAACCCTTGAATTAACCGAGTAAACAAGAGCCCTGAAAACGAAGTCATTGAAGCAAATGCTAAACTGCTGAGTGCCAAGAGCAGCATGGTCCATTTTAAAATGCGCAGCGGATTGGACTTTGCCAGCAATAACCCGTAGCAGATTGGCGCGATAGCCAGAGGTAGCATAGTTGCTGACATCAGCATGCCCGCATCTGACGCCGATACATTAAATTGCTCTGCAAACTCGGCCAGCAGCGGCTGCGGCGCGTAAAGCACAAAAAAAATGGTCACAGAGCAAAGCAATAGATGAATGACGGGCATTAAGCAATAAGGCGTTTAATTTCGATGAGTTAGCTTAAATTAAAGCAAACTAGATGACAATTTTTTGCGCTAAATCACGATGCGCAACAATAATTTTGGTAGTTTTACATTAGATTGACCGATTCCTCTCTGGTCAATCGAAATTGCTGAGTTAAAATAGTGAAAAGTCTATTTTACGGAGTTGCATGATGGGTTCACTGCAAGATCAGTTGCTAAAAGCAGGTCTAACAACTGAGCACAAAGCGAAAGTTGCAAAAACACAAAAGCGTAAACAGCAGAAGAAAAAGAAAAAAGGCGCAACGAGCGACCAAACAGACCTTCAAAAACATATTGAGCAGACAAAGCTTGAGCAGCAAAAGCGTGCCGAAGAGCTAAATAAAGCGAAGCAAGAAACGCTAAAAGATAAAGAGCAAATTGCTCGCGTGAAGCAGATCTTAGAACACCATAACCAAGATGAGATCCGCGGTAATGTGACCTTTAACTTCACATATCAAAATAAGGTGAAGGAGTTAGAAGTTAATTCCGAAACACAAAAAGCGCTATCAAAGGGGCGTTTAGCGATTTGTGTATTAGAAGAGCAGTTCTACGTACTACAAGATGAACCTGCTAGAAAGATTGCAGAGGTAGACGAGAAGTATATCGTTTTCCATGTTGAGGACAATCAGCAAGGTGATGAGGATGACCCTTACGCTGACTTTGAAGTCCCAGATGATTTGATGTGGTAGTGATTAGGCTTTAGGTCAAACTTTAGTCTACACTGACTTACAACGTTAACCGTCAATAAAAAGAGTAATGATATGAGCAAGATGAAAAAACTACTAGTAGGGACTACGGTGGCAATTTGCGCACTAGGTTCAGCAAGTTCAATGGCTGCAGATGGTAAAGCATTGTATACAGCAAAGATGTGCCAAACCTGTCATGGTGCAGAAGGTAAAGCACCGATCATGCCTCTGTATCCGAAGGTAAATGGTCAAAGCAAAGAGTATTTAGCGGCGCAAATGAAAGATATCAAATCAGGTAAACGTAATAACGGTATGACAGCAGCAATGAAAGCGATGGTCGCTAATGTCACTGACGCTGAAATCGATGCGATTGCAGAGTATCTATCTAAAGTTGAATAACATCAAAGTTAGATATCAAAGATGATAAAAAACCACCGTTCGCGGTGGTTTTTAGTTGAAGATATAATTAAGCTAATTTAGACTTCTATACATCCAAATGTGGAGTCAATAAGGGATCCCCATGTTCGAATTACCTCAGTTAAATTTAAAAGACAAAGTAAGCGCAGAAGAATGGCAGCTGCGTGTTGACCTTGCCGCTTGCTATCGACTGGTTGAGCACTTTCGCTGGGGAGATCTAATTTATACGCATATGTCGGCGCGTTTGCCGGGTACGGATCATTATTTAGTAAACGCCTTTGGCCTGACTTTTGATGAAGTCACCGCTTCTAATTTGGTGAAGGTCGATCTTGAAGGGAATATTCTTGATGATACGCCATTTGAGATTAATCCGGCGGGCTTTACTATTCACAGTGCGATCCATGAGGTGCGAGAAGATGCGCATTGCGTTATCCACCTCCATACCAAAGAGACGATCGCAGTCGCAAGTGTAGAATGTGGTTTATTGCCTTTGAGTCAGCATAGTATGTTCTCCTTACCATCACTGTCGTATCACGGCTATGAAGGCTTAGCAGTGAATATGGATGAAAAAAAGCGCTTGCAAGATGACTTAGGTACAACCAATCATATGCTGCTGGTGAACCATGGTGGTTTAACTGTTGGACCAACGGTAGGCGATGCCTTTATGCGTTTTTATGACTTACAGCGTGCATGCGAAATTCAAGTTGCGATTCAAGCAACGGGACAACAAGCCGTACCTGTACCACAACCCATTATTGATAACATATATAACCAAGCGAATGTCGTGCATAGCGGTAGCACCGGTGGTCAATTAGCATGGCCCGCAATGCTTCGTAAAGCTTACCGCCTAGACCCAAGCTTTGCTCAATAGGAGTCAACATGAAAGTTAATCGTGTCGAAGTTTTTGATATTCATTGTCCAGATAGACCTGCTTGGACACCCGTTTTTGTTCGTATTCACACCGATGAAGGCATTTCAGGGGTTGGTGAAGCTGGGCTTGCATACGACCTCGGCCACAGCGCTGCGGCCAGTATGATCAAAGAAATGGCTGAAGCTTTTTTAATTGGTCATGACCCTTTTCAAACCGAGCTGCTTTGGTCGCGTATGCTGAGAGAAAGCTTTTGGGGTTTAGGTGGCGGACCTGTGGTATATGCGGCGATGTCAGCAATAGATACCGCGCTTTGGGATATTAAAGGTAAAGCCTTAAACCTACCTGTTTATCAGTTGCTTGGTGGTAAAGTGAACCCTGAGCTTCGCACCTATGCCTCACAATTACAGTTTGATTGGGATAGCGAGTTTAAAGCACTAGTTCAACCACACGAATATGCTGAAGCGGCTCACAAAGCCATTGCAGAAGGGTACGATGCGGTTAAAGTTGACCCAATTCAGTACGATAAAGATGGCAACACCTATTACGATAGAACTAAGCTTATCTCGCGCGCGGAAATGAAATTATACCGTGCAAGAATGAAAGCAATACGTGAAGCGGTAGGTGATGAAGTCGACATTATTTTTGAATGCCACAGCTTACCAGGCGCGACATCAGCCATTCAAATTGCAGACATCGCTGAAGAATTTGATTGTATGTATTATGAAGAGCCTGTGAATTATCTTAACCACTCTTTACATGCAAAGGTAGCCAACAAGACCTCTGTGCCAATCGCTGGTGGGGAACGTTTATATAATCGCTGGGGTGTTCGCCCTTATTTTGAAGATCAAAGTATTGATGTACTGCAGCCAGATATTGGCCTATGTGGTGGCTTTACGGAAACTAAGAAGGTATGTGATTACGCCGATATCTTTGATATCCGTATTCAGGCGCATGTCTGTGGCGGCCCGGTAGCAACCGCAGCTTCATTACACTTGGAAACCGCGATCCCAAATTTCCTGATCCATGAGCACCATACTTACGCAATCAAAAAGTGGAACAGAGAGCTATGCTTGCAAGATCCACAGCCTAAGAACGGTATCTTTAGAGTGTCAGAAGAGCCGGGGCTTGGTATTGAGCTAAACGATGAAATCGTGATGCGCTCAGCCCGTGTGGAAATTAAGTAGGTCTGAACGCTCCTAAACCAGTGAAGCCGCTATCTTGGCTATAGCGGCTTCATTGTATTTCTAGCTAGCTAATCGGATGCTTTAATCACGCAAGGCATTTACCAAGTTATCTAATTCCAAATTAACATAGTTCAGTTTGCTGACAGGCAATAAGTTGTCAAGTACGCTAGCATTTCCTTCCAACATTTCTCCGTCAAAGCTCACTGTTTTAGAAATAGGGAGCTGATAAGTCAGTAATAAAGTTCCATTATCACCTGCTGGGTGCTCGCCTTCACCAGTGATAACATTAATTATCTTCCCTGTTTGAGTGATAAATAAGTAACCAGTTAATCTGGCATAGGCGCCGTCGGTAGCCGGCAATTGTCCAAAGGTTTTCGCATTTGCATACTGGCGTGTTCGCCAAATAAAATCATCACAAGAGCTAACGCATCCAGCATTGACTACGAGTTTTAAGGATTCGTACTTCATAGATGTAGAAGACGAGTCAATCATGCGAATGTCGCACTGGGCAGAGCCGCGGCAAAAGTCAGGCCGAGGAGGCAGAAAGTCGTCACGACTGGTGATGTCAGCGACAATATTTTGATACCAACGTTCGGCTCTTTTACTTTGGTAAAACGCGCTATCCCGTATCTCTTTATTTGCCAAAAGCGGTGTATTTCGATACTGGACCAAATTGTCTCTGAATCCATTTCGGGTCAAAGCGGCGATCCAAGGCGTATTTTCTGAACCACCTTTATTATTCTGGATATCTACGATTAGGGGCTTAGCCGGCGAGCGATGTGTAATTTGCTTTATTTCGTTGATATCGAAGCACATACCTGGTTCTTTAGCTTCGTCACAATAGATATCATTGCTGTGAGAACCCCATTTACCAAAGTAGAATATTTTAAGCACAAAGGTACCGTTGCTTTCATATAGGCATGACTGACTGCCATCGTAGAGCAAATTTAAGCCAAGCGGTAAATACATTTCTGAACATTTAGAAGAAGCTTGTTGCTTGTTTTTTTGTTGCCCCAGTTTTACAAAAACATCTGAACTGTTATCTGTGTAACTAACGACGAGTTTATCTAGGCCACCAGAGAAGAAGTAGCCCGATTTCATGTAGCTGGAGAACAGCCGCAGGCAACCTGATTTGTGTACGTCATTACAATAAAAGTTGAAAAACTCTTCAAACAAATCTTCTATGCTACGCTCGTTTATAAGTCTGATTGACTTTTGGTTTTTGGTAGAGAAAAAGCTAATTTGAGGCCATGTATAGCCTATTTCGAGCTTCGGCCACTTAGGGAAGTTCGTGACTTGTTGGCGTGCCTTTTCATCAACTATCAAATAGGAGTGACGATTTAAAATTCCATAGTGTAGGTTGTCTAGGGCACGGTATAGGGTATCCCAATTATTTGAGTTTACGATACGTTTACTTGCTATGGCTTTGTAGGTTTTCCAGTCTACACGTCTGGTTTTATTGCGCAGTGCTATTGTTATAGCATCGATGCTTTCTATTCCAGAAAATAGCTGTGTGGCAATCTCTGCTCGTTGTTTTTTATCAGGAAAGGGTAGCGCATTATTAATTGTTGGTTGCGAAAGTGCGATTGGGGTGAATACCGTAAATACAAAAATAATGAGTTTTACCATCACTTTTCCTTGCTTAAATGGTGAAGCTCTAGCATATGGTGCTTATGTACTGCTGGCAACAGCATTTAGCGATTCGGATATAAGAAGAAAAGAGCCATTTTTGTGGTAGTGACAGGCTGGCTCGTCGTAAGTTTTACGAAAGGAGGTGGAAACAAAAAGAGCCACCATAATGAAATAGTAGCTCTTTCTTTATTTACTAGCCTAAGGTAATACTTGGCTCTTTTGTCTAAGCCAGAGTTATTATTTTAGCAATGACTCAGTTAATACTGGACGAATTTCTTTTACAATCGCTTGGCAAAGCTTAGGCGCGCCACAGATGATGTTGCCGCTACGGTTAAAGTTAGCACCGCCTGCAAAATCAGTGACCATACCGCCTGCTTCTTTTACTAACAGCTCACCGGCTGCTGTATCCCAAGGCTTAAGGCCAATTTCAAAGAAGCCATCCATACGACCTGCAGCAACATATGCCATGTCTAAAGCTGCAGAGCCCGCACGGCGGATATCAGCTGTATGAATGAATAATGCTTTGAACGCTTCTAGGTAGGCATCCATGTGGTGCTTTTGCTTGAAAGGGAAACCTGTTGCAAGCACAGTGCCTTGTAATTCAATAGACTTAGATACACGAATACGTTTGTTGTTTAGCTGTGCGCCTTGGCCACGAGAAGCAGTAAATAATTCGTCGCGGATTGGATCGTATACAACAGCTTGCTCTACGCGACCTTTAACTCTTAGCGCGATAGAAACAGCATAATGAGGGATACCTTTAACGAAGTTAGTTGTACCGTCTAGAGGATCGATAACCCAAAGGTAGTCTGCATCTTTGCCTTCGTGATGACCAAATTCTTCACCAACAATAGCGTGATCAGGGTAAGATTTTAAAATTGTGTCACGAACGATTGATTCCGCATCTTTATCGATGTTAGTTACTAAATCATTTGTGCCTTTTTGAGTAGCTTCAACGCGCGATAAATCTTCACTTGCACGTAGGATAATCTTACCTGCGTTACGCGCAGCGCGTACCGCAATGTTCAACATTGGATGCATAGCATTACCTTTAGGTTGTAAAAGAACAGGATCATTTTGAGCCGGCGTATTCTAGCGGTTTTTTCTCTAAAGTAAATAACCAATTGTGAATTTCTCTGGTTGTTTTTTGTACTTCGTTGCTACATAAAGATTTTTAATTTCTGGTTGTGGAGCTTGGAAAAACGCAAATTAGATATGCTACACTGCGCCATTATTTTTGTTTGAGACTCGTGTAAATGGCTTTAGAAGATATTCGAATTGTATTAGTGAACACCTCACACTCTGGCAATATTGGCTCTGTTGCGAGAGCGATGAAGACGATGGGGTTATCTAAGCTTTACTTAGTTGACCCTGCATGTGAAGTGGACAGCCATGCAAGTGCATTGGCGGCTGGCGCAACAGACGTGTTGGGTGCAGCGACTAAAGTCGATACACTTCAAGAGGCGATTGCTGATTGCGCTTTAACTATTGGCACGAGTGCGCGCTCACGCACTTTGTCGTGGCCAATGGTAGACCCGCGTGAGTGTGCACAAAAATTGGTTGCTGAATCGGTGAATGGCCCAGTTGCATTGGTATTTGGTCGAGAAAACAGTGGCTTGTCGAACGAAGAGCTGCAGTTGTGCAACTATCACGTATGTATTCCGGCTAATCCTGAGTATAGCTCGCTTAATCTTGCGATGGCAGTGCAAACGTTGGCCTACGAAACGCGTATGACATACTTAGACACGCAACAAAAGCAGCCAGAAGAAGTGGATGAAACGATTTACCCATCATCAAAGCAGATGGAGTTATTCTACGAGCATCTTGAAAATACCCTGAATGACACTGGCTTTATCATCAAACAGCATCCGGGCATGGTAATGACCAAGCTAAAGCGTTTGTTCAACCGTGCTAGACCGGAAGATCAAGAACTTAATATTCTACGTGGGATCCTAAGTTCGATAGATAAATCTACTAACAAGTAAACCAAACAAGATAACAGTATTGGCCAACTCGGCGCGCCAATACTGTTATATTTCTACTGTCTAAATATCAACCATTCCTTTTGTGAAATCTTGCATAAATCTTCATCACTAATACTTGACTAAAATACTCAGGTAATTACAATATCCATAATACCTGATTAAATTACTCGGGTATTTTGGGTAGGCATACGAGGGTTGCAGATTTAAAGCCGTTATTATGCTTGGTTAATACTTGACTATCTTAGTCAAGTAATTAAAATTTGCAGCTTGGTAAATTAGCGGGGGTTATGCATGAAACTGACATCAAAAGGCAGATACGCCGTGACAGCAATGTTAGATGTTGCGTTACACGCAAGTATTGGCCCTGTTCCACTAGCCGATATCTCTGAACGACAAGAGATTTCGCTATCTTACCTTGAACAATTATTTGCCCGTCTACGTAAACATGGCTTAGTTAGCTCTGTACGTGGTCCAGGCGGCGGCTACTTATTAGGCCGTGATGCACACACAATTTCCGTTGGTGATGTGATCAATGCTGTTGACGAGTCCGTTGACGCAACACGTTGTCACGGCGAAGGCGGCGGCTGCCAAAGCGGTATGCGCTGTCTAACTCATTCATTGTGGTCTGATTTAAGTGTGCGAATTGAAGAATTTTTAAACAGTATTTCCCTAGCCGAGTTAGTCGCCGACGCGGATGTTCAATCCGTAGCAACGCGGCAAGATAAGCACGTTAAACGTGTTATCGAGCAATTAGACAATATTCAAGTGAGCTGTCAACTCTAGGTTGACGTCAAGCGGAGAGATAAATGAAATTACCGATATATCTAGATTATGCAGCAACCGCTCCGGTTGATCAGCGTGTTGCAGACGAGATGATGCAGTGCCTGACAATGGATGGTAACTTTGGTAATCCAGCTTCTCGTTCACACCGTTTCGGTTGGCAAGCAGAAGAACTGGTTGATCAGGCGCGTAATGATATCGCTGATTTAATCAACGCTGATCCGCGTGAAATCGTTTTCACATCTGGTGCAACTGAGTCAAACAACCTTGCAATCAAAGGTGCTGCACAGTTCTATAAAAAGAAAGGTAAGCACATCATCACCGTTCGTACTGAACATAAAGCAGTACTAGACACCTGTCGTGAGCTTGAGCGTCAAGGCTTTGAAGTGACGTATATGGATGTTGAAGACAACGGCTTACTTGACTTGAAAAAGCTTGAAGCAACGATGCGCGAAGACACTGTTTTAGTGAGCGTAATGCACGTTAATAACGAGCTAGGTGTTATTCAAGATATCGCGACTATCGGTGAGATGTGTCGTGAGCGCAAGATCATGTTCCATGTTGATGCGGCGCAAAGTGCTGGCAAGGTACTAATCGACCTACAAACATTGAAAGTAGACTTTATGTCATTTTCGGGCCACAAAGTTTATGGCCCTAAAGGTATCGGTGCGTTGTACGTACGCCGTAAGCCACGTGCGCGTTTAGAAGCACAAATGCACGGTGGTGGTCATGAGCGCGGTATGCGTTCTGGTACTCTTGCTACTCATCAAATCGTGGGTATGGGCACAGCATTTAGAATTGCTAAGCAAGACTTTGAAAAAGACCATGCACACATCAGTGCGCTTCGTCAGCGTCTATTGGACGGCCTAATGGATATGGACGAAGTTTATTTTAATGGTGCTATCGACCAATCAGTACCTGGCATTGTAAACATCAGCTTCAACTTTGTTGAAGGTGAAAGTCTACTAATGGCAGTTAAAGACATTGCGGTTTCTTCAGGTTCTGCATGTACATCGGCGAGCTTAGAGCCATCTTATGTACTGCGTGCTCTAGGTCGTAATGACGAATTAGCACACAGCTCAATCCGTTTTAGTATTGGTCGTTTTACGACAGAAGAAGAGATCGATTACACCGTCAATCTTCTTAAGAATTCTATTGGTCGCTTACGTGAGATGTCACCGCTTTGGGAAATGCACCAAGATGGCATCGACTTAGATAGCGTTGAATGGGCACACCATTAAGCAAGTTTTAGCCGCTGGCTGGATACTATCCAGCCGCAAGCAGGTAGTGAGGAAATAGTTATGGCTTACAGTGATAAAGTTATCGACCACGTTGAGAATCCACGTAACGTAGGTTCTTTAGACAAGAACGATCCAAGCGTAGCAACGGGCATGGTGGGGGCACCTGCATGTGGCGACGTAATGAAACTACAAATTAAAGTGTCAAAAGAAGGCATCATCGAAGATGCGAAATTCAAGACATATGGTTGTGGTAGCGCGATTGCATCATCATCCCTTGTGACTGAGTGGGTGAAAGGTAAATCGTTAGAAGAAGCTTCCACTATCAAAAACACTGATATCAGCGCTGAGCTTGAGTTGCCACCAGTGAAAATCCACTGCTCAATTTTGGCAGAAGATGCGATTCAAGCTGCGATTGCAGATTATAAGAGTAAACAAGCGAAGTAAGAGACTATTATGGCAGTGACGTTAACAGATGCAGCCGCTAATCGCGTATTAGCCTTTTTGAGTAACCGTGGAAAAGGCATAGGGCTGCGCGTTGGTATTAAAACCACGGGCTGTTCAGGTCTTGCTTATGTTCTCGAATTTGTCGACGATTTAGATGAAGGCGACGAAGTATTTGAAGACAAAGATGTCAAAATCATCGTTGATGCAAAAAGTTTAGTTTATATCGACGGCACAGAGCTTGATTACACAAAAGAAGGTCTGAATGAAGGGTTTAAATTCAATAACCCAAATCAGAAAGACGAATGTGGCTGTGGCGAAAGCTTCACCGTATAGTTTGCAACAGTGAATAGCTTAAAGCCCTGCCTTGGTGGGGCTTTGCTGTATTAGGTGCGTATGCGTTATTTTGAATTATTTGATTTACCTGTTGATTATCACGTTGATTTAAACAAACTAAATCAAGGTTATTTAGAGCTACAGCGTGCAGTTCACCCAGATAGATTTGCTGGTAAAAGTGAGCGTGAGAAGTTGCTCGCGGTACAGAAAACCGCAGAGATCAATGACGCGCTAGCGGTACTTAAACACCCAGTTAAACGCGCCGAGTATATGCTAAGCGAAAAGGGTGTAGACATACGTGCAGAGCAACAAACGTTGCAAGATCCGATGTTTTTAATGCAACAGATGGAGCTGCGCGAAGCATTAGAAGAATTACCTGATGCGGCGGATCCTGACGGCGCGATTGCAGAGCTCGAAACACAGATTAAAGCGTTAGATACAGAGTTTAGCGCCTCCCTTGCCGAGCAGCTTCAAAGCGATGACGTGAGCACATTAGAAGCCGCAGCAGACAATATTCGTAAGCTAAAGTTTGTCTACAAGTTACGCGACGAATTAGCACGTATCGAAGATGAATTATTCGATTGATGATGTATAACATCAACAAACGTTAAAGTGAAAAGAGCATTATGGCATTATTGCAAATTGCTGAGCCGGGGCAGAGCGCGGCACCTCATGAGCATAAATTAGCGATTGGTATTGACTTAGGTACCACGAACTCTCTTGTGGCAACAGTACAAAGTGGCGAAACGAAGACTCTTAGCGATTTTATGGGTAAACCTATGCTGCCGTCGGTAGTAAGGTACACCGACTCAGAGGTTATTGTTGGTGAACAAGCCCAAGCTGCTTCTGCTGAAGACCCGACTAATACGCTTATTTCTGTAAAACGTTTTTTAGGTAAAACGCAATCTGAAATAGAACAAAGCTATGGTCAGTTGCCTTATAATTTTGTCGATAATAACGGTTCGCTTGCTATTGAAACCGTAGCTGGCGCTGTAAGCCCAGTGCAAGCCTCCGCTGAAATTTTAAAAACATTACACCAACGTGCTATTGATAGCTTTGCTGGTGAGGATGTAATGGGCGCGGTGATCACTGTACCTGCATATTTTGATGATGCACAAAGGCAAAGTACAAAAGACGCAGCCGAGCTTGCTGGTCTAAAAGTATTAAGACTTCTCAATGAGCCGACTGCAGCTGCGGTAGCTTACGGCCTAGACTCCGGTCAAGAAGGCGTGATCGCGGTTTATGACCTTGGTGGTGGTACGTTTGATATTTCTATCTTACGCTTAAACCAAGGAGTGTTTGAGGTATTATCAACCGGTGGTGATTCTAGCCTTGGTGGTGATGACTTTGATTCACTGTTGGTCGATTTCTTCAAACAGCAAACGCAGCTATTTGATTTAAACCCAAAAGAGCTACGCTTGTTTATCAATAAGGCAAGAGCCTGTAAAGAAGCGCTTTCAAGCTATGAAACGGTAAACGTAGAGCTACCAGTTCGCGAGCAAAAGTTGGTTGTTACGATCACGCGTCAAGCATTTGCTGAAATGGCAATGCCTTTAGTTAAAAAGACTTTACGCTCTTGTCGCCGCGCGTTAAAAGACGCCGGTGTCACAGCAGAAGAAGTCTTGCAGGTTGTGATGGTCGGTGGTTCGACTCGTATGCCAGTGGTGCGTGAAGAAGTCGGGAGTTTCTTTGCCAAAGAGCCGCTAACATCAATCGATCCAGACCGTGTGGTGGCATTAGGTGCTGCTATCCAAGCTGATATTTTAGTGGGTAACAAGCCTGACTCTGATATGTTACTGCTTGATGTATTGCCATTGTCTTTAGGCCTAGAAACTATGGGTGGATTGGTTGAAAAAATCATTCCGCGCAATACCACTATTCCTGTTGCACGTGCACAAGAGTTTACCACTTTTAAAGATGGTCAAACCGCTATGTCATTGCATGTATTGCAAGGTGAGCGTGAACTCGTTGATGATTGTCGTAGCTTAGCTAAATTTAGTCTAAAAGGCATTCCACCAATGGCGGCAGGCGCTGCGCATATTCGAGTCACTTTTAGAGTTGACGCTGATGGTCTATTGAGTGTTTCGGCTGAAGAAAAGTCGACAGGCGTGCAGGCTGAGATCCAGGTAAAACCGTCGTTTGGTTTGAGCGATGACCAAGTAGCGCAAATGCTAAAAGATTCGATGAGCAATGCCAAAGAAGACATGAGCGCTCGTATGCTTAAAGAGCAGCAGGTTGAAGCGCTGCGTGTGTTAGAAGCGTTAGAGGCATCGCTTGCAACGGATGGTCATCTGTTGGCAGAAGATGAGCTCAATACACTGCGTGGTGCAATGACTGAACTTGCACAAATTCGCGAAAGTGCAGACAATCCAGAGCAGATTAAAAAGGCGATCGAAGAAGTCGATCAGGCGAGTAGTGATTTTGCTTCACGCCGTATGGATGAATCAATTAAAAAGGCACTGCAAGGGCAGTCGGTAGACGAGGTGTAATATGCCACAAATTATCTTTTTACCCCATGAAGAGTTATGTCCGGAAGGTGCTGCAATCGACGCGAAAACGGGTGAAACTGTACTCGATGTGGCGTTGAAAAACGGAATTAGTATTCCACATGCCTGTGAAAAGTCATGTGCATGTACTACGTGCCATATCGTTGTTCGTGAAGGTTTTGACTCGCTGGAAGAAAGCGATGAGTTAGAAGATGACATGCTAGATAAAGCATGGGGTCTTGAAGCTGAGTCGCGTTTAGGTTGCCAAGCGATAATTAGTGATGAAGACTTAGTGGTTGAAATTCCAAAGTACAATCTCAATATCGTTAATGAAGACCATTAAGTGCTGCTAACAACCTAGGTTGTTACTGACAAATTTAATAAAGCCGTAGTCTGATACTACGGCTTTTTGCTTTTCTAGGAGGAACGCTATGTCACTCATCAGTAACCCCGAATTTTCACTTATCAATGGCCAAGCACATCATAGTAAAACGCATGTCGATGTGGTTAATCCTGCAACTGGAGAGCACCTTGCTCAGGTTTCGGAGGCGGATAATCAGGCTGCCGATAAAGCGCTGCAAGCAGCGGCTGAAACCTTCGAAAAACTCGCTAGCACGACAGCACATGCCCGTAGTCAAGTACTTAGAAAATGGTACGAATTGGTAATAGAGCATCGCCAGGCCTTGGCTGAAATCGTCACTAAGGAACAAGGCAAACCGCTTAAGGAGGCACTTGCCGAGGCGGATTATGCTGCAGGATTTATTGAATGGTATAGCGAAGAAGCCAAGCGCGCCTATGGTCAGGTTATTCCCAGTCATTCTCAATCACATGAGCTAACTACAATCAAGCAAGGGGTTGGTGTTGTACTTGGGATCACACCGTGGAATTTTCCACTGGCGATGATCACCAGAAAAGTAGCACCAGCTTATGCTGCAGGCTGTAGTTTTATTTTAAAGCCCTCTGAGAAAACTCCTCTTGCGGCCATCGCCCTTGCAAAGCTGGCTATTCAGGCTGGAATGGAAGTTGGCGCTTTTCAGGTGTTAGTGACTAACGACTCTAAAGGGTTAGTAGCACACCTTACTGAGTCACCACAAGTGCGAAAACTCACGTTTACGGGATCAACACAAGTGGGGAGTGCGTTGTTAAAGCAATGTGCCGACACAGTGAAAAGAACGTCAATGGAGCTTGGTGGTAATGCACCATTTATTGTTTTCGACAGCGCTGATGTTGAGCAAGCGGTAAGTGGTTTGATGGCAGCGAAGTTCAGAAATGCAGGACAAACTTGTGTGGCCGCAAATCGTGTGTTTGTCGCGAAAGGTATCTCGGCAGAACTACTCAATACACTCACTCAGCAGGTTAGCACGCTCACCTTGGGAAATGGTCTAGAGCAGGGTATTGATATTGGTCCACTCATTTCACTTGAAGCCAAACAAAAAGCACAGCAGCTGTTAGAAGATGCGTTAGCTAAAGGTGCGAGCATCGCTTATCAAGGTGATAAACAAAGCGGCCAATTTATGGCACCGGTAGTTATCACGGGTGTAAATAGCACCATGCGGATCTTCCATGAAGAAATTTTTGCACCGATTGTCAGCATTATTGATTTTGAGAGTGAAGATGAAGTGGTAAGAATGGCAAACTCTGTGCCAGAAGGGCTTGCTGCTTATTTTTATTCGAATGATGGCAATCAAATAAGGCGAGTAAGTCATGCGCTTGAGTATGGCATGGTTGGGATTAATGAAGGGATCATATCCAATCCAGTAGCGCCTTTTGGTGGTGTGAAGTTTTCAGGTCTTGGTCGAGAAGGAGCACAGGAAGGATTGCTTGAATACCAAGAAATAAAGTACTTATGTCAAAAGTTTAGCTAGTTCACACTAATAGCGAGGACGTCTTTCCTCGCAATTGCTTTTATTCTGCGCAAAAGCTCAGTACACTTACCCGCTTATTTGAGTTTTGATATTTTTTCAATGATAGGAATCGAACAACCCCCTAAGCTGATCATTTTGGCAGGTGGATTAGGAAGCCGCTTTGGTGGTAATAAGCAGGTTGCTGAGCTGCCAAGTATCGATAAAAGCATTATGGAATTGAGCATAATTGACGCGCATCATGCTGGTGTGCAAGATGTTATTTTGATCATCAATGACAAAGTGCGAAGCCTAATCGAAAATGTGATATTGCCACGATTGCCGAAGGCGCTGAACATTACTTTAGTGCAGCAGCGGCTTAGCGATATTCCGAATGAATTTATCGACTGTTTGGCAGGGCGAGAAAAACCATGGGGCACAGGACATGCGCTGCTGTGTGCAAAACCATACGTTGATAAGCCTGCGATAGTTATTACGGCGGATGATTATTACGGGCCAGATGCATTTGAGCAGCTTGTTGAACATTTTCAGCATCATAGCAATATGGCGATGGTCGCATACCCAATTATAAATACCTTATCAGATCAGGGTGGAGTAAACCGTGGCGTTTGTCAGGTACAAGCGCAACAACTACACTCGGTTGAAGAGGCATTAGATATTCGCTTTGAAAACGGCGAGTTGTCAGGTGATATTGCAGGTAAGCGGTGTAAGATAGCACACTCTGCGCTGGCTTCGATGACCTGCTGGGGTGTGACACCGTCACTTTTTGATTCATTAGAAGCCGGGTTTAATGCATTTTTAAGGAATTATGACAACGGTGTCAAAAAAGAGTATTATTTGCCAGATTGTATCCAACACAGTATCAATAAGGGCCGACAAACCGTGTCGGTCTACCAAGCTAAATCACATTGGTACGGTATAACTTATAAGAGCGAACTAGACATTGTCGCGAGAAAGATTTATGAAGCACGTCAGGGAAGATAATCATCTCCACACAACTACATCCGACTTAACTCCTTTTGAGGTGAATATGGAGTATCAAGCCGTTGCGCAACAACTTGCTGATGAATACGGTCTCATTAGTGAAGAAGCTAAAATGAAGCCGATCGGTAGTGGTCATATCAACACGACTATGCTGTTGCAGGACAACCACAAAACCATGGTGGTACAAAAGCTAAATACCACGGTATTTCCAAACCCTTTGCATCTTGTTGAAAATGCGCGAGCGATTGAACAGCACTTAACAGCAAAAGCCTTAAATGGTGAATATAGTCTCGCTATCATAAAGCATCTAGCGACGAGTTCAGGCCAATATTTAGTCGATATTAATGATGAAGTTTGGCGTGCGCTTGCATTTATTGGCCGCAGTTATAGCGAAGACGTAGTGGCAAACGAACAGCAAGCATTAACCGCTGCAAACGCTTTTGGGCAGTTTGCACATGCGCTAAATGATTTTGATGCGGCGCAGTTACATCATGTCATTCCAAATTTTCATAACTTGGCGATGCGTATTGATGCATTTAACCAAGTGCTAGCGAAAGATGAGCATGGTCGCGCGGACAAGTGCAGTGATGTTATCGCTGCTTTTCAGCAGCAATTTGCGCTTGCAGAAGAGCTGCAGCAGGCACAAAAACAAGTGCCACTTAGAGCTTGCCACAACGATACCAAAATCAACAACATGCTGTTTTCAACACAGAGTGATGCAGCGCGAGCCGTTATTGACTTAGATACTTGTATGCCAGGTAACTGGTTATTTGATTTTGGCGATATGGTGCGTACCTTCTGTTCGCCAGAAGCTGAAGACTCAACGAACTTGAGTAATGTGCAGGTAAGAGAAAATATCTTTGCTGCGCTGGCGCAAGGGTATATTGAACCGTTACAAGACAGTGTGACTGAAGCAGAAAAAGACAGTTTTATTCTTGGCGCCAAAGTGATGCCATTCATGATAGGTCTGAGATTTTTAACAGATCACTTAGATGGAGATAATTATTTTGCAACCCACAGAGCCAATCATAATCTCGACCGTGCGAAGAACCAGTTTGCGTTGTATTCCAGTGTGCTAGAAAAAGAGGATTGTCTGAATAATATTATCAGGGCAATTTAACGGTTTAATATATTTTAAGAAAAAGCGCTTCAAGCGCTTTTTTTGCGGCTTTATCGCAATGTTTTGAACCTAAGATTGGGATAGGTTAGCTTGATAGCGAGCAGTATTAGTGCTGTTGAGAAGTATCGTTTAGGAGTAAGAATGAAAAATATAAACCGCCGCGACTTTTTAAAAGCCGCAGGAGCGGCAGCGGCTGCGAGTGTAGTAGCTGGGTGCGCAAGCTCGAATCAAAATAATAGCATTGTACCTAAGCAACAAGGCCGCTCTGTCATTGGGCTCGTAGCACCAAAAATGGACGTGGTTCGGGTAGGTTTTATTGGGGTTGGCCAACGAGGCTATGGTCATGTAAAGCGCATGAGTCACATCGATGGTGCACGTATTGTCGCGATTTGTGATACCCATGATGAAGTGCTTGAAAAATCGGCTGACTATCTTGTGCGCGAGCGAGGCTTGCCGAAACCTGCGCTGTATCGTGGTGGTGACTTAGCTTATCAAGAAATGCTTAACCGGGATGATATTGACATCGTTATCATTTCAACACCCTGGAAATGGCACGCGCCGATGGCAATTGATACCATGAATAGCGGTAAGCACGCGTTTGTTGAAGTGCCTTTAGCGTTGACCGTTGAAGAAATGTGGCAGATAGTCGACACCGCAGAGCGCACGCAAAAGAACTGTATGATGATGGAAAATGTCAATTACGGTCGCGATGAGTTGATGGTACTGAATATGGTTCGTCAAGGTGTATTCGGTGAGTTATTGCATGGTGAAGCTGCATATATTCATGAGCTACGTTGGCAGATGAAGGAAATTGAGCACAAGACCGGCTCATGGCGTACACACTGGCATACTAAGCGAGATGGTAACCTATATCCAACTCATGGTTTAGGTCCAGTATCTCAGTACATGAATATTAACCGCGGTGATCGTTTTGATTACTTAACTTCTATGAGTTCTCCCGCCCTAGGTCGTGCAGCCTATGCAAAACGCGAATTTCCGGCAGATCATGAACGCAATCAACTACATTATATTGCGGGTGATATGAATACCACGATGATAAAGACCATCAAAGGACGCAGTATCATGGTACAACATGATACGACCACGCCTAGGCCTTATTCTCGTCACAATCTAATTCAAGGAACTAATGGGGTCTTTGCTGGTTTCCCTAATCGTATCGCGTTAGAGCAAGGTGGTACTAAGAGCTTCCATGAATGGGATTACGAAATGGATTCATGGTATAAACAATACGACCATCCGCTTTGGACTAAAATGGGTGAAGAAGCACAGCGCAACGGCGGTCATGGTGGTATGGACTTTTTAATGTTCTGGCGGATGATCTATTGCCTGCGCAATGGTGAGGCGCTAGATCAAGACGTATACGACGGTGCCGCTTGGTCGGTAATTTCTCCATTATCGGCTCAATCAGTCGCTAATCGCAGTGAATCATTGAGTATTCCAGACTTTACCCGTGGAGCGTGGAAAACCGCTAAACCATTGGGTATAGTAACAGTATAAAAATACACACTTTATCATCGTCGAATTAAGCGCTACAGGCGCTTTTTTTATACTCGATTAATACGGCTTTTGGAGTGGCTATGATGCGCTATCGGTTCTTATTATTCTTTATATTAATACTGAGTGGTTGTAGTAACTCGGTTAATATCAGTAAGAAAAATACATTCATCAGCCATGCCGATGCTTACTTTAATACCTATGCTCAGCGGCAGAACTTTACCCAGTTTATCGAGTTCTATGCAGAAGATTCCGTGCTGGAAGATATGGTTTTTGGCCATAAGGCACAAGGTAAAGATCAAATTACGGCTTTTTTTAATTGGTCTGCTGGGAATTTTGCTGTGCTGGATGAGCAACCCGTCTTAGTGGTAGAAGATAAGATAGTCGATACCACGGCTAGAACTGTGGTTGCTAGAGGCGTTTTTAATCGCTTTAATTATGCGTCACGCGAGTTAGGGCCTTGGCGATTTCTGATAGTGCTAAAGTTTGACGAAAAAGGTAAAATTATCTATCAGCAAGATTGGATTAACTATACCCCAAAATCGGATTTTACCGGTGGGGAAAATCTAAACCAGCAATATTAATAATCGGCTGCCATTTGTAAGGAGCGCCCATGCAAGTTTCTGTTGAAATAAGCAAGTACCCACTGCACCAAGACTATATCCCTTTTATTAAAGGTTTTATTGATAGGCTGAATGAGCATGAAGGGATCAAGGTGATCACAAACACGATGTCAACTCAGGTCTTTGGTGAATTTGATTTAGTGACTTCAGTATTGAATCAAGAAATGAAACACTCATTTGAAGCTTACGGAAAATGTATTTTTGTTTGTAAGTTTATCTCAGGCGATTTATCTCCAGCTGATAGTGCCTGCGATTAATGGACTGGTTTACTGAAACCTTTGCAGGGTTCACAGCGATGTCGAGTTGGGAGTATATCGCTGTGGTGCTGGCTGTAGCTTATTTACTGCTGGCAATTCGAGAGAATATTTGGTGTTGGCCAGTGGCCTTTATTAATACCTTCATCTATACCGTGCTGTACTGGAACGGAGCACTAGTGATGGAATCACTGCTGCACTTTTACTATATGGTCATGGCCGTTGTTGGCTGGTGGATGTGGCGTCAGGGTGACAAAAACAAGCCCAGTGATATTGTTTCTTGGTCGTTATCAAAACATCTTTCAATCATTGTTATTACTTCAGTGGTTTCCGTTGTGCTCGGGTATTTCACCAAGCATTATATGGCAGCAGATCTCGCCTATTTAGATAGCTTTACCACGTGCTTTGCGGTGGTGACGACCTATTTAGTGGCTAAGAAAATTCTTGAAAACTGGTTATATTGGGTCGTGATTGATGCAGCCTCCATCTACCTTTATTACCTTAAAGGTTTCTATCCTACGCTGGTACTATTTATTTTCTACACCTTGATGGCGTGTTGGGGCTACAAGCGTTGGTACGAAGAATATGAAGCTAAGCAAGGAAAGACGCTTGCAGCACTCTGAGCTTGAAAAATTAAAAGTAAAGGTGGATACCGTATTCAAGGTTTCAGCTGAGCGATTAGAAAAGCTAACTAAGGGTGTGAGTAACAATAATTACCTGATGGTGAGTAAGGGCGAAAGCTACCTATTAAAATGCTATAGCCATGGTATTCCTACTGAGGCATTAAAGGCACAGAATGAGTTAGCACAGCAAGGCATTACTTCTAAAGTACTGCAGTACGACCTACGCACTCGTATGGCACTATTCACCTTTATGCCAGAAGTGTGTGCTGAGCCAAAGTTAAATACTGCGTTGTTAGCACAAGTTATTCAGGTGCATAGCTTAGAGCTTGAAGTATACGAGGTGCTGGACCTAGTCGGTTATGTTCAGGCTATTGATGAGAAATTGCGTCACTTAGTTGATATCGAATGGCTTATCGAAAGCTTAGCTTCTTTACCCGTGGATCAGGCGTTTTGCCATAATGACTTAGTCATGAGCAATATTATTCAAAGCCCAGAGGGGGTTCGGTTAATCGACTTTGAGTATGCTTGTCATAGTGACATATTTTTTGATTTAGCAGCGCTGGTGTGTAGTTTTAGCTGTGGTGTTGAAGCAGCACTTACGATAGTTGAGTCTTACTTTTCTCTAAAGCGGCAAGCAATGCCTTCATACGCTGAAGCTAAACTGACGGTATTTTGCCAAATTTATTTGATTGTTAGTATTCAATGGTACGAGCAGCGCGGCGTAATGATAGAAGCCGAAAAGCTTAGGCAGTTACTGAAGCAGTGGATATTGTAGCTACAAGCTGAGCCAGTAGTATGTGATATTCCTTGATCACATTACTGGCCATCACTATTGGGTAGTTTAAATCCCACCCAGTCGCTGTGCTAGCTCTTTGTATTTTTCAACATCGGCTTTGTCAAAGATAGGTTCGCCATTGGCATCTGTGTCTTTGGCGACTAGCAAGTTTTCTCGTGCGAGGCGTCTTACGCGCTCAACCTTTACGTCAAGAAACTCTGCAACTTGCTCTGTTGTCATCGGTGTCATATTTGGGATCCTCAATGATGTATCGCGATATTTCTGAACGGGCAGCAATATCAGTCTATTTTATTATTTTCAAAGCATAGTTGAATAACTGGTTTTTTGCCCAAAGTACAGCTTTTTTTAAAAAATAGGTTACTAATTAGTCATATAGCAAACATTGTCTGGCAATTGTCTGCACTTAGCATTATTATGTTGGCGACGCTCTCGTGGTGAAATGGATATCACGTAGCCCTCCGGAGGCTGAGTTCTAGGTTCGATCCCTAGCGAGAGCGCCAATGATTACTCCTACTTACAACCAGCCTTTGCGTTTAAAGTACACGCCAATACCGCCAGTTAGTACCACCAACATAATAACAAACAAGGCAAATGCGCCACCCCATTCTGTGCCTGGAATACCGCCAATATTCACTCCCAACAAACCTGTTAAAAACCCAAGTGGTAAGAATAACGCTGCAACGACGGACATCACGTACATTCTTTGGTTTAACTGTTCATTTTGATGGTTGGTGATCGCATTTTGGATCACTTGTGCACGTTCAATCGCAGCCTCTAATTCTTCGATATATCGACTTAAGGCATTGCTCGCCTCTTCAATCATGTGTCGATGATCTTCATCTAGCCAAGCAATCTTTGCCAATAGCAGTTCGCTAATAGCAAGCTTTTGTGGCTTAAGATAGCGTTTTAAACCAATGGTTTGTCTTCTTAATGTTGAAAGTTGCTGATAGTTTGGCAGCTGCTCACAGCTTTCCATCGCGTCTTCAAACTCGTCAAGCTGCTCTTCTATTTGCCAGATGATGTCTTGCATTCGCACAGAAAGTCGCATCACCAATGTAGACAGTAACTCACCGATACTTTTTGCGCCTTGACCCTTTTTAAGCGATGCCAGCATATCTTGGGCAGACATAATATGGCGCTTACGACAGGTGATAAGTAGTTTATCGTTTGCAAAACAGCGAATAGAAACCATGTCTTCAGGGCTTTGCTTGGGGTTAAGGTTCACGCCACGCAAGAAAACTAGCAAACCTTCATCGCCATTAGCCGTTCTCGGACGGGTTTCATCTGCGGTTAGCGCTTCTCTTTCCCAGTCATCCAAAAACGTTTGTTGCTTCAGCCATTCAGTCGTTTCGTCGAAGCTGTAGTCAAAATGGAGCCAAAGTGGCTCCTTGTGAATTACGGATTTTACTTCACTCAGATCGCAAAGTAGCCGACCGCCACCTTGACCGTCGAGTACAAACGCATGGAGTAATCCAGTCATAGCTAATTCCTATTAAAAAGTTCGTCCCAAGACTGACATAGATAATTTAATTTTCAAATTCATTTAGGTCCTAAAATCTTGGCGATGAAATAAATTGTTTGAATACTCTATTTTACTTTAGCTCAGTATAGGGCTCTACCTTGAAAAATGTGTAAGTGGTGTTACTGTAAGTTAAGGTGCTTGGCTTAACAGAGCGTTTTTATCTTTAGGATAAATTTATTTTGTTTTTCAAGTGACTTGAATCAGCGTATAAGTCCGAACTCATTTTGTACGAGAGCATAATATGATCACAGTTGGTTGGAGAGAGTGGCTTTCCTTACCCGATTTAGGTATCGAAAAAATCAAAGCGAAAGTAGATACTGGAGCAAGAACATCATGTCTGCACGCCTTTAAGATTGAGCCTTTCAAAACAGAACAAGATGAACTTTGGGTAAGGTTTTGGATCCATCCCAAACAAGACAATACTGACTATGAAGTCTGTAGTGAAGCAAAAGTAGTAGATGAGCGCGTTGTTACCGATTCGGGCGGTCATAAAGAACTACGTTATGTAATAGAAACAAATTTAACTATCGGCAATCAGGCTTGGCCAATTGAAATCACGCTAAGCGATAGAGAAACAATGAAATTTAGAATGTTACTGGGTCGTACGGCGATGCGAGGCCGCATCCTTGTTGATCCAGAACAGTCATATTTAAGTAATAAAACGGATAAATCATGAAAATTGGCATTCTTTCAAGGAATCAATCTTTATATTCAACACGTCGTTTAATTGAAGCGGCAGAGCAGCGTGGGCACGAAGTAGAGGTTATTGACGCGCTACGTTGTTATATGAATATCAATAGTAGTGAGCCTGAAATTCACTTTAAGGGTCAGCAGTTGAGCGGCTTTGATGCGATTGTTCCGCGAATTGGTGCCTCTGTGACATTTTATGGTTGTGCGGTACTCAGACAGTTTGAAATGATGGGGGTGTACCCATTGAATGAGTCTGTTGCAATCACTCGCTCAAGAGATAAGTTGCGTTCATTACAGCTACTGTCAAGAAAAGGCGTAGGCATGCCAATCACAGGCTTTGCCAGTAAGCCTGATGACGTTAAAGACTTACTGGAAATGGTTGGTGGCACACCGGTTGTGATCAAGCTACTAGAAGGCACACAAGGTATTGGCGTGGTGTTAGCTGAGACACGTAAAGCGGCAGAAAGCGTTATCGAAGCATTTATGGGCTTAAAAGCCAATATTATGGTGCAAGAATATATTAAAGAAGCTGGTGGTGCAGACATTCGCTGTTTCGTTATCGGCGACCGTGTCATTGCCGCGATGAAGCGTCAAGCGCAAGAGGGTGAATTCCGTTCAAATCTGCATCGTGGTGGTTCTGCGACCTTGGTAAAAATCACTCCGGAAGAGCGCCGTACTGCAATTGCTGCAGCAAAGGCCATGGGCCTAAATGTTGCCGGTGTAGATTTATTGCGTTCAGAGCGTGGTCCTTTGGTGATGGAAGTGAACTCATCTCCGGGCCTTGAGGGCATTGAAAAGGCAACAGGTAAAGACATAGCTAGCTTGATCATCTCCTTTATCGAGAAGAATGCAGCGGCGAAAAGGACTGCTACACGTGGCAAAGGTTAAAATCAACCAACCCTTTACGTTATTAGATACACGAGTGGGTGTTGCTGAAAGGCAGACTGTCCAGTTGGAAGTGGCCAAGCTCTACACCCACACACCAATGACTATTCCGATTGAAGTCGTTAATGGCGCAGAGGCCGGACCGGTACTTTTGGTCTGTGCCGCAATTCATGGTGATGAATTAAATGGCGTCGAGGTCGTGCGCCAGCTATTAAGTAAAGTCGATGCGGCAACGCTACGTGGCACCTTGATAGCGGTGCCTATCGTAAATATCTTTGGCTTTATTCATAAGTCTCGCTATTTACCTGATAGACGAGACCTAAACCGCTGTTTTCCAGGTTCTGAGCAAGGCTCGTTAGGGGCTCGAATGGCATCTATGTTTTTCGATTTGGTGGTAAAAAAATGCACCCATATTATCGATTTACATACCGGCGCGATTCATCGCTCTAATTTACCGCAGATCCGTGGTGACTTGTCCTGCGAAATGACCAAAGAAATGGCGATGGCGTTTGGTACGCCGGTTGCGATAGATGCGCGACTGCGTAACGGCTCGTTGCGAAGTGAAGCGGCGGGATTGGACATTCCTGTTATCACCTATGAGGCGGGAGAAGCGTTGCGGTTTGACTCATTGGCCATTGCTGCTGGATTGCAAGGGGTTGAAAATGTCATGCGTAAACTCAGAATGTTGCGTGGACGTCGCAGGAAGCAACGTCATGACGCAGTTATCGCGGCTGCAACAAGTTGGGTGCGTGCAGACGTTGATGGTATTGTTCGAGCACAAGTTAACTTGGGGGAACGCGTATCAAAAGGTCAAATCTTGGCTTATATAGACAGTCCATTAGGTCAAAGCGAAGAAGCAGTTATCGCACCTCGTAGTGGGATAGTGATTGGCCAACAAATGCTACCTTTGGTGAATGAGGGAGATGCAGTTTTTCACTTAGCTTACTTTGCACATGCAAATAGTATTGTTGAGCAACAGCTAGAAACCTTTATTGACGATATAGGCCCTATTTCTTAGGGCCTAATGTTCTTCTTGGTGTTGTAACCTGTTTAGGTTTAGTCGGTTCTTGACTAAGCACCATAACGGGGCGAGTGACAAACAAGTTATTAGGATATACGACCTTATGGCCGTCAACATGGCGCAGCACTACACTCATCAACCCCATCTCTACAATACAGCCTTCCACAAAGTTTGCACCGTCAACAATTCTTACCCAATTCCCAACGCGATAATCGTTTTGAATAAACATAAGTAAAAATGAAGTCAGATTGGAAAGTAATGACCAACCGGCAAACATGGCAACACCAAGCATCGCAAATAACGATGAACCAAGCACCAGTAAACCACGAAGTTCTATGCCCCAGAATACAAGCATAAAGCAGACGAATACAAAGGCAACAAGTACACGAACGAGTAAGTCGGCACGTTGTTTACGATGAGAGTCTATTTTTCCGCGTGTTACTTTTTCTAAGAGTTTGCAACATGCCTTCATTAATAGTGGGAAGGATAATAGCGCCACCAAAGTTACAATTAGCTTGTATTGACTGAGTGCGAAATCTAACAAATGCAAAACCGTATCCTAAGAAATTTTTTCTGCTTTATATCATGTTTATTGTTGTGCGACACCGTTAAAAGCGATTTTTTACCGTTAATAGCCACTGTACGCTATCGACGTTATCCGGGCCATTAATTGGTGCGGCTAAATCAATATGAACCATGATATCTGAATTGGCTCGGCTAGGTGCTAAACGCAAGCCAATACCGACATTTTTTAGGACTGATTCATCAGCTTCAATCGGCAGGTGAGAGTGGTACGCGCGCCCTACATCAAAAAAAGCTGCACCACCAATTTTGAATAAGCGCAGTAAGTCATATTCCCAGTAATAGCGTTTTTCGATATTGAGTAGCATACTGCGACTACCTTGCTGATATTTTATTGGGTATCCGCGAAGCCCGGTTTCGCCCCCTAACGTAATTTGATTATCAAAGGTCAGGTTATTCCCATAGGTATAGCTTGCGTTGATAAACCAAGACTCATACAAGCTGGTATTTAAATAGTATTGAAAGGTCGTTTTCGCTATTAGGTTTTCGGTTTTATCTGTGTCTTTGTTCCAGTTGCCACTGACATCAAAATAAAAACGCCACAAGCTGTGATCTGAGGTGTAGTGTGCCGTATTGGCAGAAAATGAATAGACAAGACGTTCAGTATCGTCACTCCAAGATTCGGCTGAATAGCCAAATAGAGCATTAATATTCCAACCTAAATTAAGATCCTCTGTACGATAAATCGAGTCGAAGTTGCGTACTTTTACATAGGAATCTTCAAACCACTGAGCTTGAACATAAGGGTAGGTGAGCGTTCTATCTTGTGCAATGGGTAAAGTGGTATCTGCTATCTCACGGAAGGTATGTTGCTCATGTCTAACGCCCGCGATGAGACGGCGAGTCCAACTGCCCGATAGCGCTTTTGAGTGTCCGAAGTAGACTTGCGTGACATCCGTGGATTGACTGAACTCTGAGATTGTTTCACCTTCAGAATATATGGGTTCTTCGCGTTTGTCGGAATAACTCGTAAAACCATAACTATATGGAGTATCGGTTGCAAAAAATGGATAGCTCACATCGATATAGTGGCGCTCACCATCGTCATTATCTGAATATTCTACGCGACCACGATATCTTGAGTTTAAAATATTAGGGTCATCATACACAAACTGATAACCAGAGCGGTCGACCTCTTGTATGTGGGTAAAAGAAAGGCGCTTTCCCCAGCCAAATAAATTACTTTCTCTAAACCCAATTCGAGAAGTGTTTTCCCCACCACTACGACTAAAACTTAAATCGGGCAATAGTGTCCAAAGATCCCGCGTTACAACCGTAACTAAAATATCACCATCACAGTTTTCTACGGCATAGATACGTGCATCATATAGGTATGACTGATTGCGAAGGAGTCGTTCGGATTCACTGAGTTTTCTTGGGTTGTAAGCATCCCCTTCCTGAAATAGGAGCACGCTTTTTAATACTTCGGGCTTGGTTTGAATATGATAACGGTTGGCAAATCGGAATAGGGCATTGTCTTCTTCAGGTTTATCGGTATCGAAAACATTAAGTTGTTTTAGAGTGATAGCGACGACCTTTTTACCCTCTGCGGGCTCAGGATAGGCTTGTTTGCTGTCTAGCTGGCGTGAAAGATTCTGGTCGCTTTGTGCTTCAACTCGGTTATTACCACAGCTATTAGCAAAATCAACAGCAGGCACTTTTTCAGCTTGCGCAGCTGCATTTAGGCTACACATTAGCACAATACTATTACACGAAATCCTCTTTACATTCATCACAGAGCCTTTAAGTCTAATATTCCTTTAGTATGGATTATATTGTTGCAGCTTGCTTTAGTTCTGCAACAAAAGTAATAATATTTATAGACTTAAAGAGCTTTATGTGGACTTAACGAGAAAGTTGTTGGCGTAGGAAAGGTAGGAGTTCTAAGGCATCAACGCCATCAGGAGCTATCCACACACTCTCACTGTAATGTTCAAAATTTAAATTAAAATTACAGCTTTTATATGAAAAACGCCACTGATGTCTATCCGCTCCAGCAGAGAATTCAATTAATTGAATCTCATCTTGATGTAAGAATATTTGCCCCCAAAGTTCAAATTCATCGTCTTGAGGTGTAATTTCACAGCTGACGATAATCACCTCGTGTGAATTATCCAAAGTGAGTGTAGTCATTATTCTCTTTCCAAATAATTGCGAATGAGCTGCATGAAAGGGGCACCGTACTTGCTGAGCTTAGTAAAACCGACACCAGATACTTGCAAAAACTCACTATCAGTTGTTGGCGTTCTTTGTGCCATTTCAGCCAACGTTCGGTCGTTAAATACAACATACGGTGGTACATCATCTTCATCTGCGAGCTGCTTTCTGAGTGCACGAAGCTTAGCAAATAGTTTCTTATCGTAATTAAACTGAGCCAGTTTATCTTGATAGACATGCTTTGCTACAAGTCTTGGTTCTGCGAGTTGTAGCACATATTCGCCGCGAAGTACGGCGCGGGCGGCTTCTGTTAATCTAAGCGTTGCGCCTTGAGTAATATCTTGACTCAATAAACCATGATGGATCAATTGACGTAAGATACTCAGCCAAAATTCATTGCTGTGCTCTTTCCCGATCCCATAGGTTGAGAGGGTATGGTGATTTTGTTCTCTGATCCTTGCGGTATTTGCCCCACGCAAAATATCCACAATGTAACCAATGCCAAAGCGTTGTTCTGCGCGGTATACGCACGATAACGCTTGTTGGGCAACTAATGTGCCATCAAATTGTTTCGGTGGGTTAAGGCAAATATCACAGTTTCCGCATGCTTCACGTTGATATTCGCTGAAGTAATTGAGCAAAATTTGACGACGACAGGTTTGTGCTTCAGCGAAGCTCGACATCGCCTGAAACCGTTGTTCTTCAACCTTACGACGTTGCTCGTCTGGAATATCTTCAAAAAAGCGCCTAACGCGGGGAATATCCGCAGGATCAAAGTACATAATGGCTTCAGCTGCTAAGCTATCTCGCCCTGCACGGCCGGTTTCTTGATAATACGCTTCTACACTTTTAGGAATATCATAGTGAACCACAAATCGCACGTTGGGTTTATTGATCCCCATCCCAAAAGCAACGGTTGCAACTACGATTTGAATGTCATCTCGGGCGAAGCGGTTTTGTACAAACTGGCGCTGATCATTATCTAGACCTGCGTGATAACCTGCAGCATTGAACCCAGCATCAATCAGCTTTTCGGCAATATCATCAACACGTTTACGGCTACCACAGTAGATTATGCCACTTTGCCCCTTTTGCTCTTTTAAATAGCGGATCAACTGCGACAGGGGTTTGAACTTTTCTTCGATGGTGTAACGAATATTGGGTCTGTCAAAGCTACCGGTATAGATAAATGGTGCTTGCATACCTAATTGCTGGACAATATCTTTTCGTGTCGCTAAATCGGCCGTTGCGGTTAATGCCATCATCGGAACGGATGGAAAATGTTGACGTAATTCTTTTAAACGAAAATAGTGCGGTCTAAAGTCATGTCCCCAATGAGATACACAATGGGCTTCATCAATGGCAAACAAACTGATGTTACAGTTGGATATGCGTTCAATAAAGTCTCGTTGTAAGGCCTTTTCTGGTGCAACGTACAGCAGCTTTAAACGGCCTTGGAAAAGCGCGTCATAGGTATCTCTTTGCTGCTCCCAAGCGACGCTGTTGTTGATATATTCAGCGGCTATGCCTTGTGCTTTTAACTGCGCGACCTGATCTTGCATTAATGAGATAAGTGGCGATATAACAATTGTCACGCCTGCAAATAATACTGCTGGGACTTGGTAACAGAGTGATTTACCGCCGCCGGTAGGCAGTAGTACAAGCGTATCCTGACCAGCTAAGCTAGACTGAATAATATCAAGCTGACCATCTCTAAACGTACTGTAGCCAAACACATCTTTCAGTACTGAATGAGGGTCGTTAATTGGGGTGCTTACGAGGGTATCCATCGGTGTCATTTTAGAGCTTTTTTTGAACCTTGTCTTTGCTTTTTATCTAATCTTAAGAGACTTGAATAAGTTTTGAGCACTTGTAGGCTTTAAACTTTGTGATTGTGAATTCATCGAACTTTCATCGCCGTGATTAGTAAAAATGAGTATAATGATTGACCTCTTAGTTGATCCCTCCAAAGGTTAAACGCCCGTGATTGAAGAACAAAAGAAAGGCCACTTACTCGCTGTACTCGCCTTTTTTATGTGGGGACTTGCACCCATCTATTTTAAGCAACTCGTCCATGTTGACGCGATTGAGATACTCATTCATCGCGTTGTGTGGTCTGTCTTTTTTATTGCACTAATTGTGCTGGCAAAGCAGCAATGGCCCAAAATTAAGGCCATATTGGCTAATCCTAAATTGCTGGCGATGTTGACAATCACTGCGTTGCTGTTGGGTTTTAACTGGGGTTTATTCATTTGGTCTGTGAATAACGGCTTTATGCTAGATGCGAGTTTGGGTTATTACATCAACCCATTACTTAACGTGCTATTGGGAATGCTGTTCTTATCGGAAAGGTTGAGAACGGCGCAAAAGTTTGCTGTGTTATTAGCGATAGTGGGTGTGGTGTTACAGTTAATCAGTTTCGGCTCATTCCCAGTCATTGCGTTTTCACTGGCGGGATCGTTTGCAATATATGGATTGTTGCGTAAGACCTTAGCGGTTGAGTCACTTCCTGGATTGCTGGTGGAAGCCCTTATTCTCACCCCAATTGCACTGGCTTATTGGTGGTGGGTTGAGCCCAGTGCCACAAGCAACCTTTGGAATAATGATTGGTACACCAACACGCTTTTGATAAGTGCGGGTGTGGTGACAACTTTGCCTTTGTTATGCTTTACCGCAGCAGCAAAACGGATACCCTACACGACACTTGGCTTTTTTCAATATATCGGGCCGAGCTTAATGTTCATATTGGCGGTACTCTTTTATGGGGAAGCCTTTGATGCAGAACGAGCAATAACGTTTGCCTTTATTTGGGGAGCGCTGGTGATGTTTAGCTTTGATTCTTATCGAGATAAAAGAAAGCGCTTAGTGAACTAAGCGGTTTCTTCCCGAAGCTTTCGCCTGATATAAACGCTCATCGGCTCGTTTTATCAGGCTTTCTATGTCCGTAGTCACCTGAGCGGCAAGTCCCATTGAAACGGTAAATGAGATCTGCTGTTCAGTCAGTTCGTTACTACTTTGCTCTAAATATTCCCTAAAGCACTCCAGTCTTTCTTTGCAATGATCAGCCACCGTATCTTTAAAATATATCGCAAACTCTTCGCCGCCTAATCGAGCGACTAAATCATTGGGAAAGTATTGAGCAAACGCTTGGCCAATTGACTCAAGCACTGCATCGCCGCCTTCATGGCCATATTTGTCATTTACTTGCTTAAAATGATCTATATCTATCATAGCGATCAGCCCGTAGAGCTCCTTTTTATGTCTTGCTTTTAGGCTTTTCTTTACGGTATCGAAAAAGTAGCGTCGATTTGGCAAGCTGGTTAGATAGTCTGTATTTGCTTGTCGGCGTATCGTTTGAATATGTTCTAGCATATCGACGTTCTGGCTAAGGCGGCAGTAAAACTCTTCAGCGTTAAAGGGCTTTCTGAGGTAGTCATTAGCACCATTTTTCAAAAATCGTGTAGATAAATTTTCGGTTTCAACTCCAGATATACCAATTATCGCTTTATCATCATCAGTGTAGAGTCGCCTAATTTCGATACATAGCTCTTCGCCTCGCATATTTGGCATTTCATTGTCGGTAATGATCACTGAAATATCTGGATTGTCTTTTAATACCGCGAGTGCCTCTATGCCATCACAGGCTTCTAGTACCTGATATTTATGGCGAGTGAGGAGTGCTGAGACATAGTGTCTCGACGAAATAGAGTCGTCCACAACCAGTACTCTGACATTTTCATTTCTTGGCAGGCGTTCTAATTGGCGACGTAAATAATGATAGGCTTGTTTATTTTCCTTGGTGATATAGTCGATGATGGGGTATTGCTCAACGATTGAGCGAGTCTGACTTTCAAGATTACCAGTCATCACTATGGTAGGTATATCAGCTTTAACCGTGCAAGGAATAGCTTCTCCAAGCGGCGCATCAGGTAACACAAAATCTACCACGGCACAAAAATAGTCGTGCTGTGATAATAATGCTTTGGCTTCAGCCAAAGACTCTGCAATATCTACATGATATCCCACAGTGGTTGCAATATGCTTTTGCACCTTCGCAATGGTGGGGGTGTCTTCAATGATTAAGATTTTCCGTAACACAACCTTCGCCAATCATTTCCTGTTTTACTAATTCTTAACCTAACTGCGCTTAATTGCAATGCTTGTGCTAATAAACAGATAACGACTAAGAACAAAATACGAGAAAGATAGGGGGTGATGAGGTAATCGAGATTGAAATGGGATTGATAATAGAAGTGCTTAGACACCAACGACAGAAATAAGGTTACTCTGTTGGCGTCTAAACTTGATAGGATTTAGATGATTTTGCTTATAGCTCGTCGTCAATATCTACCGGGATCACCACGCTACCATCGTTTTGAACTTTAGAGCGTCCAAATAGCGTGTGAAACTTTGTCTTACACGTAGTATGCTTCAAATATTTGGTCCAAGCTTTTTCTACAGCGTTAGTTGGAGGAATTAACCCTTCCATTACCTGAACAAACTGGGATTGGAAACTGTTTTGAGGTTCTTCTGCTTTGCTGTATAAGCTTCTTAATGTGGCACCACAGCGTTCAAGAATTTCGGCTTCTTGTAGCGTGAAGTGACCACTGCGTCCGAATCCTCTAGGGAAGTTGGCGTCATCATAAAAGGCTCTGGGGCTTGCAAATGCATTTTTCAAAGTCGCTAAATTATGATCCATAACTGAGTCCTCTAAGATTATCTGGCTGGAGTATGGACCAAGTTTTATAATTTTTTAAACGAGTAATTTTTATCGTCAGGAAGAAAAATGGACATAGATCTATTAAAAACTTTTGTCGAAGTTGTCAAAACCCGTCACTTTGGTCGAGCGGCAGAAAATTTATACATCACTCAGTCAGCTGTAAGTTTTAGGATCCGCCAGCTTGAGCAAAGTTTAGGGGTGAATCTTTTTATTCGCCAGCGTAACAATATTCAGTTAACTGCGCCAGGTGAAAGGTTGTTACCACACGCCAAAATGATCTTAACTGGGATGCAGCGCGCCAAAGTCGATGTTGCGCTTGCAAACAATATGCACAAACAATTGTCATTGAGCGGCACGGCTAATATTTGGGACGCATTTTTACAATTCGGGATTAACCATATTGTATCCGCTATGCCCGGAGTATCGCTTGTTGCTGAAGTGAAAGCACAGCAAGAAAGCACGCGACTATTATTAGAGCGAACACTGGATCTCGCTGTTCTGTTCGATCCGCCAAAAGTGGATGAACTGGTTGTTAAGCCAATCAGCGATCTTGCTATTATTCCTGTAAGCACTTTTGATAACGCAACAAAGGAAGACTTTTTTGACAACCAGTATGTTTATGTTGATTGGGGAACTGCTTTTTCTCTATGGCATGCAAAACAGTTTACTGGCGCAACCCCTCCTTATTTTAGAACCAGCACCGGCAGAATAGCGCTTGATCTTATTCTTCAGTGTGGTGGCTCTGCATTTGTGCCAGAAGCGTTAGCGTTAGAGTCCATTGAGGCTGGAAGGTTGACTCAAGTTGATGAAGTAGAAAGTAACTCAAGAGAGATATTTGTGGCATATCACAAAGACAACGACCAATTAGAGCAAATAGAAACCATCGTAAATTTACTGGGGGCGGTGAAGTAATTCTTATAATGAACCTTTTGTGACGTATTTCTTAATCTTGAGTGTCATTTTATTTTCAGAAATATTTTATGTGTAATATTTTTGTCATTTACCAGTGTCAAACTGCGCGTGTTTTGAAAATACGTGTTGCGATATTGAGGAAATACACATGAAACTAACTAAGACTGCTTTAGCGCTATCATTACTAAGTGCATTCACTTTTCAAGCAAACGCTGAAGTAGATGTTTATGGTAAAGCGAATGTATCGGTACAATCTTCTGACGATGGTGCAGGTTCAGTTACTGAAATTAAAAGTAACGCCTCTCGCTTTGGTTTCAAAGGTTCTGAGAAATTAGACTCTGGTTTAGAAGTTATTTATAAGCTTGAGTTCCAAGTAGATGTCTCTGACGCTGATTCAAAAGGTGATAAAGATAATATTACTGCACGTAATCAGTACGTGGGTTTAAAAGGTAACTTCGGTGAAGTTGTTATCGGCCGTAATGACACCGCATTAAAACAGTCTCAAGGTAAGTTAGACCAGTTCAACGACCTTGAGGGTGACATTAAGGTACTCTTTAAAGGCGAAAACCGCTTAGGTGATTCAATTTCCTACAAGTCGCCAAGCTTTAATGGCTTTAGAGTACTAGGAAGCTTTATTGCTGAAGACAGCGAAGAAGGTGAAAACGGTTTCTCTACTGCGCTAACATACGGCGATGCTGGATTGAAAGAGTCAGCTGTCTATGCAGCGATTGCGGCAGATAGCGAAGTAAATGGCTATGATACGGTTCGTTTCACTGTTCAAGGTAAGGTAGCTGACTTCAAACTTGGTGCAATGTACCAGACACAAGAAAAGGTGGATGGAAGTGCAGAGGCCGATGGGTACTTGCTAAATGCAGCGTACAAATTGGGCAATGCGACATTGAAAGCACAGTATCAAGTTATTGACTTCGATGCCGGTGACAAAGTAGATGGTGTTTCTGTCGGTGTTGATTACAAGCTTGCTAAAAACGCGAAGGTTTATGGTTTCTACTCAACATTCGATGCAGACAACCAAGTAGAAAAGGATTATCTAGGCTTAGGTATCGAGTATAAGTTTTAATTTATAGACTCTATCCAAGCTTAAATGTAGTAAAACACCCGCCTAATGCGGGTGTTTTTGTTTGTTTTATATCCGGATTGTTTTCTTTTTGCTCGAACAAACGTTTTTTCGCAATTTTCTTTAAAAAAGGGTTGCACTAAAATCGGATCGCCCTATAATGCGACCCCACTGACACGGAGCGCTACGCTGAAAAGCAAAGCAGCAACGAGTTAGCGTCAAGTAAAACTTAAGTTCGAAACTTCTTCTCAAGAAATTCAAAATTAAGTGTTGACAAAAAAATGGGAGTGCTTAGAATGCACACCCCTCGAAACAATGAAATGTTTCGAAATGTTCTTTAAAAATATGAAGCAATCATCTGTGTGGGCACTCGTACAGATTGAGTTCTAACAGCAGATTCTAGTTCGCTAGATGACGCAAACAAATTTAGAGTCTCAATTGTAACTGAGTGACTATATAGT